>JBQCEI010000517.1:0-3360 GCA_051960375.1 Aureliella sp.
CGAAAGGAACGGAATCGCCGAACGGGAACTTTCGCCCGAGGCGTCATCCATCGGCGAGCCATGATCGCCATGGCCAGCCAGTAGACTGCTGCAGCCCGCAGCCGACGCACGCTCTGCACTGAGAAAGACAGTGCTCGCCAAAATGAGCACAGCAAGCCACCGCCCCAAGGCAAAGCCACGGGGATACTGGGGCTGGTCAAACGCCAGCCAGAACGGCTGCGTGCGCAAAGAGTACATCGCGGTAAGTGTAACGCGCGACCAGGGGGGAGTCAATTTTTCAGTTGCTGGGTCTCTGCGCTCACCGCGTCCCTATCCCTCCGTCTCTGCGTTAAAAAGGGGAGTGCTGCCGGGCTTTGTGGCGGGTTCGTCCCCCACTTACGCGTCGGGTTACAATGACGCGCCATCTCAGACGGCTATCGGTTTCCCACCAGCTATGAGAGAGTCGACCATGCAACGCCGCCAGTTCCTCAGTCGCGTGTCGATGACCGCTGCCTGCACGCTGGCAGCCTCAAGCCAAGTGCGAGCTGCCGCGCCGCGGCGGGTCGTGGATACCCACACGCACTTCTACGATCCTGGCCGCAAGCAAGGGGTCCCCTGGCCGAGCAAAGACTCGCCGCTCTATCGCGCAGTCTCTCCCAACGATTGGCTCGAGGTCGCCGCTCCGCATGGCGCCCGCGAAACGGTGGTCGTCGAGGCGAGCCCATGGCTTGAGGACAAGCAGTGGCTTCTCGACCTTGCCAAGGCGGGCAGCTCGGCGAGGCGATCGTGCAGTATTTGCAGCGCCGGAAGAAGTGAAGAGTTAACCGCGGAGGCGCGGAGAGCGCGGAGGAGGACGCAGAGAAATGCCTAAACTTTGGCCAACGCAGAGAACCAGGTACCTCTCTGCGCTCTCCGCGTCCCAATCCCCGCGTCTCTGCGTTAAAAATGAGTATTGCTCGCTTACGCGTCGGGTTACATCCGGTCCGGAAAGTATTGCCTTCATCATGGCTCCAACAAATCGATATGCGGCGCATAGGGATAGTCGACCGGCTGGTAAGCGATGTGCAGCTCGGGTGTTTCGAGGCGACGGCCGTTTTCGCTGCGCGACCTCAGCAAGCGATCCAGCGAGCCGGAACTGAGCAGCGTGCGTTCGACTGGATATGCCGGGCGGCCGGTGTGGATCATCTTTTCGATCCCTTTGAGCAGAAACGCAAAGTGCGGATACTTCGGCTCTTCGCGCTCTTCGGCTCGCGTGACTGCGACTTTGCCCCCGCTCGTCTTGAAGGCAACTGAGATCGTCTTGGCACGGCCAGGCAACATCAGCACGGGAGCCCGCAAGCCGTCGAGATACTCGATGAGAAACACCGCTCCGTCACTCGGCGGCTGATCGAGGACGGCTGGCAAGTCCGTTTGGCTCGACGCCAGCGCCGCGTCGAGCAACTCCTTGTCGATCGTGCGCTCTTCGACGAGGCGAGCTATGGCGGAGGTCGGCAAGCATTGCACCGACCGCACTCCTTTCTCCGCTCCGGGGCGGCGTTCCACGATCGACTGCAAAAAGTCGAGCGTATGAAAACCGTAGACATCCAACCCCGAGTAGCCTACCCCGACGCATGCCTCCAGTTTGGCACCCATGGGCAGCGTCACATCGGGATCGCGATAACCGACGGTCAATGACGAACCGGCCATCCACGGCACTTTCAATTCTCGCGCCCGCGCCGCCATCCAGAGCATGTCCTCGAGTTGCGGCCCGGGATGTTTGTCGTTGAAGACGGGTACGACTTTGCCATTCCGTTCGAAGCTATCGGTGATCTCTTCAAAGAAGCGGCGCCGTGGATAGAGATGCTGTCCCTTGGCATTGGTCGGATAGTTGCCGTGCTCGCCGACGCTCAGCACTCCTTCGACCGCGATGCCGCCGGTGCCGAGCGTGAGCGCTTCGTCGATGCTGTTGCAGAGGCGAAAGCCGTGTTTGGCAGCCAGCCCGACCGACAAGTCGCTCTTAGGGAATTGATCGACGTACAGCGAGACCAGCTTCAGCGCCGGCCCGGCCCCGCCATCCTGCTTCCAGCCTTCGAGGATCTTGCCGATGAGCACATCGGCGTGCGAGTTCTCCTGATAGATGGTCACCACGCCCGCGACCGGCTTAACCGCGGAGCCCGCAGCCCAGAGCTTTGAAGTTGAACCGAGACTGACACCAGCGGCCAAGCCCGCGGCGCTCGCTGAACGAAGAAACCGACGCCGCCCCATCACCGCTCGACGATTCGTCATTTCAGCCTCCCTCCGCGCTCTCCGCGTTTCTCTCTGCGTCTCTGCGTTAAAACTCTTCTACCCTAAAGCACCCCATAAACTCGAAACGCCTCGCTCGCCTTCATCCCTTGCCGAATCGCATCGCGCACCGTGTTCTCGCCGTCGACTTTGGCAAACGCCAGCCGCAGCGCCTCGGCTTCCACCGCTTGCGGCACGACCACGACGCCGTCGCGATCGGCCACGACCAGGTCGCCGGGTGAGAACGTCACTCCGTCGATCTCGACTGACACATCGATGTCGATCACGCGTTGGCGATTGAGGCTGTCGTAAACGCAAGTGCCCCGAGCGAAGACCGGAAACTGCATGTGAGCGATCTTGCCGACATCGCGCACCGCTCCATCGACGATCGCGCCGACGCAGCCGCTGTTTTTCGCCGCCGTCGTCAGCAGCTCGCCCCAAATGCCCGAGCGCATCGAACCGCTGGCGGCCGCAACCAGTACGTCATCGGGCTGGCACTCGTCGACCGCTTGGAGTTCCAGTTCATAAGGCCGCGGATCGGTGTGCGACATGTCGGTCCACAGCGTCGTCTTGCAGCGGCCGACCAGAACCGCATCAGGGGCAGAGACGGGTAACAACGGTACGCGCGGCGATTGATGGCGATAGCCGAGTTGATCGAGCGCATCGGCCACGACGGCTGCGTACAAGTGCTGGCGCATTTCCTCGATGGAGCGTGTCATGTCACTGAAGATCCTGATGTGTTGTATCCGTGAAGCCCTTCGGCCATACTGCGGCGACGACATTCTCTCCGCGCCTCCGCGGTAAAAAGGTGAAGCCGAGAAGAGGTGTATTGTTTCTCCATTCCAGCCTAAAAGCCAGCCTATGCGTATCGGCATCATCGCTCTGCTCCACGAGTCCAACACGTTCGTCCGACAGGGAACGACGCTCGAGCGCTTTCGCGAAGATTTGTTCCTCGAAGGCGAAGCCATCCGCGAGCAACTAGCCGCCAGCCACCATGAGATCGGCGGCTTCTTTGCGGGTCTCGATGAAGCCAATGAGCGCGGCGATGTGGAAGCGGTGCCGCTGCTGGCCACGCGGGCGACGCCGGCCGGGATCATCGCTGCCGATGCGCTGAAGTAT
>JBQCEI010000518.1:0-17004 GCA_051960375.1 Aureliella sp.
GCGACGTGCGAATTCCGCCGGTGCCAAGCCGCCCAGTGATCCGTGCGGCCGATAGTTGTTGTAGTCCTCGCGCCAGGCGTTAGCACAGGCTCGAGCATGAGCCACGCTGCTGAAGAGCTCTACCGACAAGAGCTCATCGCGCAGCCGACTGTGAAAGCTCTCGGCGTAGCCGTTCTCCCAAGGGCTACCTGGTTCAATGTAGAGCGTCTTCACGCCAAGCTCTTCTAGCCACTTGCGGATCGCCTTGGCAATGAACTCTGGGCCATTGTCACTGCGAATGTGCTCCGGCATGCCATACATCACAAACAGCTCTGAGAGCCGATTGATGATGTCCTGCGACTTAAAGCCCCTTGAAACATCCAAAGTGATACATCTCCGCGTGTACTCGTCGACGATCGTGAACCACTTGAGCGTCTGTCCGCTTTCGGTCCGGTCGAAGATGAAGTCCCAGCTCCAGACATGGTTAGCATGTGTCGCTTTCAAGCGATGACAGGCGTTACCGCCGACTCCCAAAGCACGCTTTTTCCTTGTCTTTTTCGGCACTTTCAGCCCCTCCTGACGCCAGAGGCGATACACACGCTTGTTGTTCACTCGAAAGCCTTCTGCGCGCAGCAGACGAGCAACCCGCCGATAGCCAAACCGCGGACGTTTCCGCACCAACTCTAGGATCCGCTCGCGAAGCTTCCGCTCATCAGCCCGCGCTCTGCGGCGATAACGCAGACTGCTGTGACGAAACTCTAACGCTCGACAGGCCCGACGCTCAGAGACGTGCAACTCGCTGCGCACGCGCTCGACCGTCTCGCGTCTCTGCGTCGGGCTTAGCCGTTTCCCCGCAAGGCTTCCTTGAGAATCGCCTTATCGAGCTCGGCATCGGCCAGTAACCGCTTGAGCCGAGCATTCTCGGTCTCGAGCTCCTTGAGACGCTTGGCTTCTTCGCTCTTCATGCCGCCGTACTGACTGCGCCAACGCTGATAGGTCGCTTCGCTGATCTCCAGGCTCTGCAACACTGCTGCCATGTCCTTGCCCGTGTTCAGCATGACATCAGCATCCCGAAGCTTGGCTACGATCTGCTCCGGCGTATGCTTCTTCCGCTTCTTGGTCATCTCCGAAAGTCTCCTTGCCTCGATTCGCTGAGGCTCTAGACTCTCATATCACATGGACCAGAAAAAGGGGTGCATTCCAAATGACCTTGGAGGTGATCTTCAGCAGGGGACCTCACCGAGCGCTTGAACAGCCGCCTGGACGTTCTCTATCCACGGCGATCAAGGCGTCGCTGCCGGCGTGCTTCCCGCCGAGCTCGTCCGTGCCTGTAGTAGATGCCCGGTACAGCCTCGATCTGCCCGTGCCTGAGATCGATCGGCTCGAGGCTATCAGATCCCAAAACCGAGCTCAGCTTGTCGTGTTCGACGTAGGGTACGAGTGGCGCGTCGACCTCACTGTCGCCGGTCCGTTTGACGACATCCGTATGGACCGTGTTCGGCGGCTGTCGACGGCGACGGCCGAACAGACCGCCGCCCCTGCGGGCCTGCCGAGCCTCCTGGCGAGCTTTCTTCTGCTTTTCCCGGTTGGCAGTCCAAGTCTCCATCAACGCCTTCACGCTGCCGTAGGAGAGCCCGGACACGATGCTGGACATAACCCTCGGAAAAAAGAACTGAAGTAGAAACGTGGCACTGAGGGCTGCAGCGCCGATGAGGTATGTGGTAGTCATTACATCTCGCTCGTAGTGGTTGCGGTGGTGGACAATAAAGACTCACCAAGTAACCACCGCTCGATACGTGAAGTGGCCTGACAAATCGAAAAAACGCCCAATACGAATGGCACGGGAATAAGCGGCGTCGCTCGACATTCGGACGCAGCCTGGTCGCTACCGCCTAGCACCTCGAACACTGCTCATACCAAGTCTCGTGCCAAGCAGTAGTGGCAGTAGCCCGTACGCCGCTCTTCCTAAATCGTAACCGATTCCAGCTTGCGTTTCCGTTCCTGCCAGTCGGGCATGACACGGCTAAGCAGGCGATAAAACTGCGGCTCGTGGTTGTGAATGATGAGGTGGCAGAGCTCATGCATGATGACGTAATCAATGCAACGCGGCGACGCTTGAATGAGTAGCAGATTCAGCAGAATTGCTCCGTCCTTAGTACAGCTTCCCCACCGCCGCTTCATTTTGCGAATCGACCAGGTTGGCGATTTCAGCGAACGAAACCAGGACGATGCCAAACAACTCTCGATTCGTTCGGCGAGAACTCCCTCGGCCCTCTTGCGGTACCAGCCTTCCATCAAACGTTTGACGGCCTGCGAGTCGCTCTTATCCGGGGTAACGATCTCAAAGTGACGACCGACGAGTTTCACGCTCGATGTCACCCCACATGTGATATTCAGGCGATATTGCCGTCCGAGATAACGATGAGTCTCACCGCTTACAAACTTCTTCGGTGGCATAGAAGGCCCGTAGTCCGCAAACGAATCACGTTGGCGAATAATCCATCCGGCCCTTCGCCGAAGATGTTCCAGCACCATCTGTAGGTTGGATTCGACCGGTGCTTTTACGATCACTGCACCTCCTGGCTCCACCGTGATCGAAAGTCGCTTCCGAGGCGAAAAGCTGAGGCAAAAATTAATTGTCTCACTTCCATAGGACAGAGTTTGCGGGCCGTCCGTCCTACCGGCCTGGCTGCTTGTCATTGGGCACGCCTCACTCGGGCAATGTCGATGCAGCGGTCGAGGATCTGGTCGATGTCTTCCAGTGTGAGTGGAATGCTGTGCTCGTCTTTTAACTCGAAGAGATAATCTTCAATCTCCGTCTTCATTCGATTCTGCACATCCTCATTGTTGATCCAATCGACGCAACGTCGATCGAGTACGATACGATCGATTGCGAGGGCCACATCGGCGGATCGCTCGGCAACGTCGAAGCCGCCCGTGCCGTATTCTTGTCTTGCTTCATTTACAGCGTCGACATGCGGTTTCCGTTGCGGCCGCCGATCAGACGGCACTTCATACTTCGACAAGACTTCACGTACCTCGCCAAAGTAGGCAGGTGCAACCTCCTCGTGCGCGATTCGTTGTGGCAGATTGTCGCCCGTGCGATTGACAACCTTATCGCTGATATCGCGAACATTGGCTAAGTATTCGGCATCCGATAGACGTCTTGCCCGCCACTCGTCGATGACATCCTGCAACATCCGTGAGAATTTCTTGTAGAACGCGGGGTCTTCCTGCATGTTCGTAGATATTACCTGCTTGGTTTGGTGAGCAATTGCGTCGGCTTTCGACGCATCACTCCCAAGCCTTGCCAATTCTGCTTCTCGCTGGGTTGCATCAAACAAGTTGAGAGGCTGAACAACCAGTTCCACTTCCGCCGTGCCGACGTGCTGGTTCAACAGTTTCCGAATCCTCGAATCGTACTCGTCATAATTGATGACTTCCTGATAACGTCGCTGAACGCTTCGCCGCAACATTTGAAAGAACTTCAGGTCATCTTTGTAACGAGCGACACGTGAACCTGGTGTCGTTTCATAGAAAGACACCGTTGAAAGAGCCAGTCCGAGAGTGCGAGAGAACGCCGACAATCGCTGATAAAACCGTTCACGTAGTGCCTCGTCAGCCAGCAAGCGTTCATAAGCCTCCTGATCCTGCGAGTTAGGCAACGCCTTGAATAGCTCACGAAGATCCGAGTGACGTTGAGGCAGTTTGGCGATTTCGTGGGCAATCGGAATGACCGTGCCTTTTAGATCTTCCTCATCGAAGTCGGCCAACTTGCCGTAGAGGTCCAGCGCCTTATCGAGATTCTGCAGCACGCCAACGTAATCAATGATGTAACCGAATTCCTTTCTCTCGTAGAGTCGATTGACACGTGCAATTGCCTGAAGCAACGTGTGGTCTTTTAGCGTGCGGCACAGGTACAGAATTGTGTTGCGAGGCGCATCGAATCCCGTCAACAGCTTGTGGACAACGATGATGATTTCGGGCACGTCGCTGTGGTTAAACGCGTTGATCAGGTTTCGCTGGTATTCGGCAGGACCGCCATGTTTGGCCATCATGCGATTCCAGAAGGCGACAACTTTGGCGGTGTCCGCTTCTGTTAGTTCCTGAACTTGGTCAACTTCCTCGTTACCTTCCCGGTCGTCCGGTCCCGAAATCAGCACTTCACTTGTGACCTTGCCGAATTCGTCCAGGAAGCGTTTGTAAAGCAGAGCCGTCGCCTTGTCAGGGGCGACCAGTTGCCCTTTGAATGGAGTCCCTTGCCAATTCTGCGCAAAGTGTTTGCTGATGTCCCAGGCAATCGACATGACGCGTTGTTCGGTCTTGTTGAGGCTGCCCGACGTGGCATATTTCTTTTTAAGATCTGCCTTTTGCTTCTTGGTCAGGCCGTCCGTCCATTCCTCGAACCAGCGATCAATTTGTGCCGCATCGACTGTTTGCGGGACTTCGCGGCCCTCGTAAAGCAGCTCAACGACTGTGTGGTCCTTCACCGCTTCGGTGATCGTGTAGCTGTGAATCAGTCCGCCAAACTTGCCAATCGTTGACTTCTCACGTTTGACGATCGGCGTTCCAGTGAACCCGATGAAGCATGCTTCTGGGAGCATGCGACGCATACGAATATGAGTTTCGCCGAACTGGCCACGATGGCTCTCATCAACCAGAGCGAAGATATTGTCGTTCTCGACACGCTGGCCAACCTGCAGAGCCGTTTCAAACTTGTCAATCACAGTGGTGATAATTCGACTTTGATGACCTGCCAGCAGTTTGGCAAGGTGCTTTCCCGTGGTGGCCTGAACTGGCGTAGTGCCGCAGTTCTTGAACGTCCCGTAGATCTGGTCATCCAGGTCCACTCGGTCGGTAACAAGCACGACTTTGAACTCGTCTACACCTTGTCGCGGTAGGTCGAGGGCCAATCCCTTGGCAAGCATTACCATCGTCAGCGACTTGCCACTTCCCTGAGTATGCCAGACGACGCCGCCCCGACGATTTCCCTCTGGATCACGATGCCGCACGCGTTCGAGAATCTTTTGCACACAGAAGTATTGTTGGTACCGAGCGATCTTCTTGTCGCCGCCATCGAACAGGGTGTATCGCTCGGCCAATTGAAGCAGTCGCTCAGGTCGACAAAGCGAATACAACGCGATGTCCTGCTCGGTGACTTCACGAGCCTTCTTCTTGCTGAGCCTGTCGAAAAAACTGCGGGCATCGGCGAACTCGCCTGAAAACAATCTGTCGGCTATATCTGGTCGTAGCGGCTGACTGCAGAGCTTTTTAAGTGCTGCGGAATCCAGATTTTGTTCTTTCCACACGGCCCAATACTTGGCACTAGTGCCAACCGTCGCATATTTGGCTTCGCTGACTGCCAAGGCCAGCACAAGTTGCGTGTAGGAGAACAGTCGCGGGATCTCGTGGATGCCTTGATTCCGCAGCATCTGAGAGACGGCCTGGTCGATCGGCGATCCGCCTCCTTCCACTTTCGCGTTCGGTGATTTGTTTTCGATCACGGCGATAGGAATGCCGTTGATAAACAAAACGATGTCGGGACGGCGTGTCTCCTGGCTGGCCGTGCGAGCGACTTCAAACTCTGCAGTGACATGGAACTTGTTGCGAGTCCAATCCCGCCAGTCGATGTAGTGCAAGGGAAAGCTCTTCGTATCACCCGCAATCGTTTGCGGCAACGTAGTGCCGAGCGTCAGTCGGTCGTAGAGCTTTTCGTTCGTGCGGACCAATCCGTCAAAGCGTTCCTCCTTAAGTCGTTTGATCGCAGTGGCAATATTTCCTTCCGAGAACGGTTCCATGTGGCCACGGAACTCGATTCGGTTGATGGCTCGGAGTTGCTCTTCCAGCACTCGATCCAACAGCACGCTCGCATTCTTGCCGCCGCGTGCCTCAAGGGCTTGTTCAGGCCCGATGTATTCCCAGCCGAGATTGATCAGCAGTTGCAGCGCGGGTATTTGCGAGCTCCATCTTTCGCGTGGATCGGGAAGCGGGCTCATCCCTTCGCTCCTCTTTTCAGAAGCGATTTAGGGACGCGAACCTCACCCGCGAGCAGTTTCTGCATCAGGCCGCGTTTCTGTTTCTGTAATGCGTTGCGTTGACGCTGAAGAAGTGTAATTTGGCGGTCGAGATCCCCAAGTGTACTTGCAATCTGCTGTTGCTCTTCAGTGGTTGGAGGAACGACAACCTTCTCTCGAAGGAACCACTCTAGATGGAAAACCATCTTTTCAATTGCAACCCCATAGCTACAGCGGAATGCGGAGTAGTACATCCGCGAAGTTTGCGACAACACGTTGAGGAATGGCATGTGGAGAGAAACCCCGGGACGAACAACAAGCGTCGCGTATGCATCAGATACAAATGCTCCGGCAAATCGCTTCCTTACCATCGTCATCGCACCATGAATCACCTGCCGACGAGCGATTAAGAAATCGCCGTCTTCCACAATCATCAGCCTGGAGTAGCCAATCTCGCGCCCCAGTCGCTGTTCACGGTCAAACAATCCGCCTGAGTTCCTGCGGACACTCACCAATCGATATTTCGTTGCGTCTTCGACGTCTACGTAACGACGGACCTCTTCAACCAGCTCACCTAGGTGGCAATCACGCCAATCACCTTTGTACTTCTTAAACCGCCGCTTGCCGGTGAGAAATTGCTGCATGAGGCTCTGTTTGAGACGTTCTTTGGCAGCGATGAGCTCGGTCGTTTGCTTAATCGCGCGGTCCCACGCCGACAACACGGCCGCAATCGCCCATTGTTCCTCAGGGTCGACAGGGAATATTATGGGATGCGCGGATAGCACTTCTGTCGCCAAGCGCCCCGTTCCATGTCCGGCAATGTTAACGAGACCGCGAAGTTGCTCTTTCTGAGCAACAAGAGCGTAAGCCAAGTAACGTGAATTAAGCTTCCCTTTGACTTGAAGGCCACGTACATCTTGATTGAAAGCCACCTCTCTGGTTGTGATGCATATCGGTACATCTTTCAGCAGCGTCATTCCACGAACTAACACAAGCAGTGAATTCGCGGGTACAGTGCGCCCACCATGTCGTAGGCCTTCCGCGGTGATCTTCAGTTGCGAGGAAGACAACTCAAAGGACTTCATGTCCTTTGCGGTCACCCAAGGGATATCGCCATTCCAGTACTCGTGTTTCTCCTTGCTGGGCGTTCCTCCAGAAGAGAAGGAAACCAACTCACCAAGCTCATTGCGTTGCCAGCCACTGGGAAGAGGAGAATGATCCATGCCAGAGTTCCCCTCTTGCGCCTTGATTACTGTTGGCGCCGAATTCTTCCTCAATCTGCTCGGTCGTGGGACGGCTGGATCACAGCGGTTCGGCAAGTGATCGAATGATTTTCGTTTGCTACTCGGCGATGCCTTTGGCAAGCCTGCCTTTGACAAACCGACTCGAGCTCGCTTACGGGTTGCAGATGCCTTGCCTTCCTCGGAAGCGGGAGAGCTCGTTGGCTTTTTCGCAGCCTTCTTACGAGCCATAGCCCAACTCCTTTAAATAGGCCGCCATCTGCTTGCGGGTCTTGGCAAGTTCCGACTCGATCTCATCGATCTCCTGCTGCACGGCGTTGATGTCGATTTCCTCTTCCCCTTCAAAGGTGTCGACATAGCGAGGAATGTTGAGATTGAACTCGTTGTCCTCAATTTCCTTCAGCGTTGCTCGATAGGCATACCTGTCGACCGACTTGAATGCCTTGTAAGTCTTGACGATCTTGTCCAAATCATCATCGCGCAATCGATTCTGGCGTTTCTCCTGCGAGAATTCACGGCTGGCATCAATGAACAGCACATCCTTCCGTTTCCGTGCGGTGCGCCCGCGATCGTAGATCAGAATCGCTGCCGGGATACCTGTGCCGTAGAACAAGTTCGCCGGCAAACCAATCACCGCATCAAGCAAATTCTCTTCGATCAGTTTGCGGCGAATGACGCCTTCCTGGCCGCCGCGAAACAGCACGCCATGCGGACAGATCACGCCGACTTTGCCTGTATCAGCGACGGTCGTCTCCACCATGTGGCTGATGAAAGCGTAGTCGCCTTTGCTCTTCGGAGGCACTCCCCGATGGAACCTGTTGTAGGGCTTGTCGTCCTTGGGGTCTTTGATGTCGCCCCATTTGTCGAGCGAAAACGGTGGATTGGCGACGACCACGTCGAACTTCATCAGTGCATCTTTTTCCACCAGCGCTGGACTCCGCAGTGTATCGCACCACTCAACGCGGGCCTGGTCAAAACCATGCAGGAACATATTCATCTTGCATAGCGCCCACGTCGCTCCGTTGGCCTCCATACCGTAGAGAGAAACGTCGCGTTCGCCTTTGTTATTCGGTGAGACAGCCTGCCCCATCTTGATCAACAACGAACCGGACCCGCAGGCTGGATCGCAGATGCGGTTTCCTGGCTCGGGAGCCAACAGTTGGGTCAGCAGCAAGGAAACCTCCGGCGGCGTGTAGAACTCGCCAGCCTTCTTACCAGCATCCGAAGCGAAATTTCCAATGAGAAATTCGTATGCGTTACCGATTACATCCAGCCCACCAATCCGCGATGGCCGCAAGTCCAGCCTGGGATCATGAAAATCTTCTAAAAGGTGGATCAAACGAGCGTTGCGGTCTTTGGGCTTGCCCAGATTCGCTTCGCTGTTGAAATCGATGTTGCGAAAGACCCCTTCCAGTTTCCCACGGTTCTTGTCTTCGATATCGGCCAGGGCCATGTTGATAAGGTCGCCAATGTTCGACTCACGTCGTTTACTGTACAGGAAATTGAAATGCGATTCAGGGGGCACGACGAATCGCTCGCGCGACAATGCTCGTTCAACGCGTTGCCTATCACCTTTGTATTTGCGTTCCAGTTCCTCTTTAAGATCCGTCCATAGGTCAGACAAGTACTTTAGGAACAACATCACCAGGATGTAATCCTTATATTGAGACGCGTCGATCACTCCGCGAAACGTATCACACGCTCGCCAAAGAACATCGTTGATTTCCTTTTGATTCACATTATCAGCCACAGGTATACATCCTCGGATTACTTCGGTAAATTGATATTGTTTGGATTTATGCATTGATTGCCTCCAGGCACGTTTGTCGGATTAGCCGCTGCCGGGCGTTGGTTAGTTTCCGGAGCAGGAATTCTTCGCGTGTTCGTAGGTGTTCCAATTCGACGATCCGTTGCTGGATCTTCAAGGGCGGCACGAGGACTTCCAATTCTTCGAACACACTCTTCGGTAGCAGCTTGACCAACGTTCCGCGGGAGTGTCGCGTTAAATACTCTTGCGCTTGCGGCTGATTGATGAACCATGCCAGGTATTCTGGGAGAACTCGCTCATGGTCCGGCCGGAGAATGTAAAACACGTAGGCGGGAATGAGATTGTCCCAGTCAAACGGCGCTAGCTTGACGAACGGCTCGACCAGAGGCACCGCGACGTTGGTTGTACCGCGCGAAACGAACAGCAAGTCTCCCGGTTGAATTCGATAGCGGCTTGCATCTCCCTTGGGAGTTACCTGATCAAGTTCCTCTGTCCGAATGCGCCATCCGGCACTATTGCCGGTGTCGTCCACAAGGTCATCGCTCCAGACCAAGTCTTTTCCCTGGATCAACCGATGACTACCGTGTTCGACGTGCGATATCTTTTCGCGATGCTGGTAGCCAATCGCGATCTCTGCAAGTCTGCCAAGTGTGGTTTTCGTATTCACTGTCGCACCATCCACTACGAGGCGTATCCATGCATCAGCCGCACCAGTCGGTCAAGTAGAGCTGTGCCGTCGATCAACTCAATGCGTCCACTTTTCAGTTTTGGTCCCAAGTACCGATCAAGTGCAAGCTTCGGCGCAAACGACGAAGTTGTCGTGATAATTCCTTTTGTTGACTTTCCATCAGCCAGTGCGACAAATCCTAAAGCTCGAACATCATCTGCCGTGACGATCGTTCCCGGCTTGTACCGCTTCGCCTGATCGACGATTCGTACTTTGCCGATACCATGTCGTTCCGCAATCACATCCACACCATGGTCGCCACTGCGAGGAGTCAAGATCACTGATTCGAAACCAGCCCGCTTGTAGGCACCAGCTACCAACTCTTCGAACTTCCGTGGCTCCATAGATTCCAAGATGCGAGGATTGGCCTGAATTAGCCGTACAACCTCCAGCCAGGCCGGAGCGATCATGCGGACCATCGTGCCTTCGGGAACATCACGTTCCACTTCGATCAGCATGCCAAGTAACAACTCTTCTGCTTCGCGCTTCATGTAGTCAGCGAACTCGATGGCTGCATCGCAAAGCGTAATGACGCTTGGCTCCTGCAGAGCTCGCAGCACGCGCTGGAACCACACTTCTGCGTCTTCGCGATGCACATCAAACCAAATGCTGGTACGACTGAAGTGGGGATGCATGCGAGTTTTGAACCGCGTGCGTTCGCGATATTCGTTGTACTCCTGCCACAGCTGTTCTCCAGCCTCAGGACGGAGGTCGTAATTGCAGCTGTGTAGGTCGAAGTCGATCTGTGCTCGTGTCCCATGCGTCCGGGCCCGACACTCAACACTCGACGCGCAAATCAAAACACGAACACGCTCTTTGCCGTTTCGCGAGAGCTTGCGTACTTCTTCGAATGTCGGGTTGCGACGGTCCATGATTGACGAATGTTTCTGAATTGTTTTTGCTCGAACAGGTGAATCGCCACTTCCGTGCGGCGACGTCCCCGATCTTCGTTAGGCGGCTAGGCCGCCTTTTCTGCTTTCAATGCCGGATCGATAAGGTAAGCCCTCACCAGCCGATCTGCATATGATTCAGCCGCGGCCTTGACCCACGACTCATTGATTCGCAGGCACCAAAGAACTGCCAACGTTCCATTGATCGCAGTCACGACGGCTGGAACAACCATCTCGCTAGTCATCCATTGCAGCGACATTGCGATTGCGGCACCTACGAGACCAATTGTTGCACATACCAGTCCGGCGGAACGCATGCCCCAGAGGTTCCTGCGGAATCCGTAGCTGATGTTTTCGGTGAGCAATATCTTGTCGTGGCGTGTCGCCTCGCGTAGGTGGTCGACGTATGCGCCGTAGACCTCGTCCGCTGCGGCGGGATTGCTTTCCTCGTCAGCTTTTGTTGGACAGGGAATGCCAACTTCCGCAGTCAGGCGAGAACGCAATCGTTCCAGTGTTATCCAGTGCAAATCCGAATCGCGATGTCGAAGCTTGCGGATCGAAGGCTTGCCATTCCACTTCTGAAACAACCGCGGTTCACGCTGCCTACCGGCGTCCCGTCCAAGTTGGGCGACGAGCGAAAGTAACACCAGAGCAACCAAACCTGAAAACAGGCGCTTACCGATCGCTTCATCCGGAAGCCACACCACGACCAACGAGGCTAACGGAAAGACTGCAAGCAAGACAGGCATGATGCGTGCTTGCAGCGAATAGCGATCAAACGCTTTGCCGATGTCCATAGGCTAGTCCTCCTCCACTTCGGTGTGGAATGGTACTGGCGTTGCGGCAGAGTAGGTTGACCGGTACGGCGCGCCATTGCTGTGCCAAATTGCTTTGCCTTCCGTTGTGATGACCTTGGCACCGCGTCGTCGATAGGCGTTGGTCACCTTGCGAGAAGGATGCTTTGGTGCATCATTCGCTGCAGAAACAAACGCGACCTTGTCCGGTGCGTCGTAGCTCCGTTTGGGTCCAACTATGCGGTCGAGAATGGAAGGACCGACATTGCGGCGGCTGCCGTGGTGCGGGATCTGACTGAAGCCGCACGCTGACAGCGAAATTGCGGATTCCTCCGCCCAGTCATCGGCTCGCTCCAATGCTGGAACTCCTGCATCCCCCGTGAACAGCAGTTGCTGACCATCAACCTGTAACAGCAAGATAGCTGACGAGTTGTTTTCGGCGCTGGTCGCATCGTCGTCCGGCTCTTCGAGTGTTTCGACACCCAATGACTCCGCGACTCGAGTTGCAAGTGCGCCAGCGCCTTCCAGGAAAGATTTCCATAGGCTTGCATCCAGTGCCGCCTCCTTCTTTTCGGGCGTCGAGCGAAAATCCGTCAGCAGCGCTTCGTAGTACTGTTGAGTTGGTCCTAACACTGTCAAAAGCCCACCGCAGTCGGAGTGCTGAAGACCCGCGAAAGGCTCCGTTATCGGAATGTTCTTTCGATTGGCCAGCTTTTCCAACTCGCGGGCGTTTTCCAGCGCCGCTTTAACCCGAGCGCTTAGCCCACCCGATGTGATTCTACCATCGTTGAACATGTGGCAGATTTGACTTGAGTGCTCCCATGGCTGGTGCATCCACAATCGACCAACGGTCAACTGTTCAAGAACTACCGTCAGACCACTCGCATGATCCGCATCTGGATGGGTATTCAGAACCAAGTCGACGTAGCTCGTGTTGAAGTAGGTCGTGATGTGTTTAACGAGCGCCTGACCCGATTCTTTCGTTCCCCCATCGATCACGACCACAAACTGCTTCAGAGGATTGGTTAGATCCCCGAACCTAAGCGCGATCGCATCGCCACTTTTTTCGCCACTGCCGACCGGCAGAAAATCAACTTCGTAGCCCATTCGTTACTCTTTCATCCTAAAGAAAACAAACTACTCCCGATCCCAACGTGGAACCGGGAAACCCGCGTCGCGTGTTTGGTCCTCCTTTCCTTTTCACGACCGAGCGTTGACGAATTGGGCACGGCAGCGTAGAAGAGATGTTGCGATAATGCTGGTGCCTTGGTCCTCGCAGGGTCAGGTACCGGCTTGACGGCGTGCTGGTAACACGTTGGTCAACCTCTGACGGGAAGTGGCAACAGCCCTTCCCGTTTTTATTTCCGAAACTGAATACGTCATAAGGACGCATTTTAGTGCGGCCGCCCCGCGGCACAAGTGACGTATTGCGTTTCTGAACGAAAATCCTTCACTGCTTTGGCGGCCGGGACCCCGGGTTTTGCATCTTTGGGCGAGTTGGCAGCGCAAGGTCCCCATAGGGGCGGAACCCCCTTCTCGGACCGTCGATGTACTTCGCTCGGCTACTTTGGCACCTCGGTACGTTGCCATGCAACCATGGCCGTTAGACTGCAGCTACGGGAACCGCGCGATCAATATTACCGATCGCAAGGCTGATGGCAGTTACCGTTACGGCATGAGCAACCCGAACGGGTTTGCTGACTGGTTCCTGGAGCAGCAGCGAAAGGTATTTGAGGCCGTGCAGCTAAAGGAAAAGCAACTCATCGTCGAACGCTACAGCGCGACCTACGCTAAGGTCGACGAAGTGCCTGACGCTCTGGTGCGTACGCCCCTGCAACGATTAGTCCAGGTGCTCAAACGCCACGGGGATACCAGGTTCTCCGGCCAACCAGACGAAGGCGACAAACCAATCTCTGTTATCATCACGACGCTGGCCGGGCGAGCATACCGTGGCGAACGTGACCTGCTTTCTGCACTTGCCAACTTTATGGATCAGATCGAGCACTTCGAGGACTCTGGGCTCATAAAGTCGGAAAATGGTGACTGGGTAATAAAAAACCCCGCAAATCCAGCTGAGAACTTTGCCGAGCGCTGGAACGACCCCGGCAGCACCAAGAGCGATGCCTTCTTCAAGTGGATCGGCTGGGTGAGAGAAGACATTGATGAACTTCTGAATGTGAGCACCACCGCCGAATTCGATACTGCTATGCGCAAAGCCTTCGGCGATCGCCCGGGCGGAACGGTCGTAAACGCCTACAACGGTGCAATGCCTGGTGCATTCGTACCCAGAAGGACTTCGTTGTCTGGGCGGATACTGGAGCGATTCAACTTCAACGTTCCGCACCGGCAGCAGCCAAGATGGAGCCTTTCGCCACAGCGGCATACTGTGAACATCAGGGCGACATACATGCCCAAAGTTGGTGGCTTCCGCCCGGTGCCGTTCTTGAGCAACTCTACCCCACTGCGCAAAGGATTGAGTTTGCGATTCGAGGCACAGACTTCCGTCCCCAAGCCGTATGACGTCCACTGGCAGGTAGTGAACACCGGTGGTGAGGCGGCAACAGCAAATTGCCTTAGAGGCCAGTTCTACGATTCGAAGTATTCATCGCGGGTTTGCGATGAGGACACAGAATATAAGGGCATGCACTGGGTTGAGTGCTTCGTCGTTAAAAACAACGTGTGTGTCGCCAGGAGCGGCGAGTTCGTGGTGAACATTTTGTAGAGGCTTGAGGCGCCGGCGAACTTGCTTCAGCCGACGGCTTGGATTAGGGAGGTTAACCGGTGCGCGACCGAAAAAGGAAATAGAAAAAGTGCGTGTACTGCGGCAAGGGCAAAGAGGCGGCCAAATGAGCGCAGAACACTTCGTACCAAAGTGTCTATGGGGTGACGCGAGACCGATTACTAAGACTCGATTGCGGAACTCAATGCTGCGGAGGGGTACGGGAGCTGAGAGAACCATGTCGAAGTGTCCCAGCAGAGCGAGGCCTCCTTAGCATCCGGTGATCGTAGTTTGAGATGGGGGCGTCAGGAATTTTACGCGCTGATGTCCGTCGGTGTTGGGTCGCGGCAGATGGAGGGCCTCCAATCGCTTCGATCGTTGATGTGTACTGCCGAACGCAACGGCGGAAATACTGTTGACGCAATCCCGCTTGGTCAATACATTCAAAGAAGCGAATATTCGAATCTTAGAAAGTCCGGATGGCAGGTTCAATGGATCCCAAAGACGCGGCGGAGTTGCTGAAGGCGTTCTCGCATCCCACCCGGCTCGCGATTCTTCAGGAATTGGCTGCCGGCCCGAAGTGCGTCACCGACATGGAGGAACTGCTTCCGGCGAGGCAGGCCAACATCTCGCAGCACCTGGCTGTGCTGCGTCATGCCAAGCTGGTCGACTACGCCCAGGATGGCACGCTCAGGTGCTACTACCTTTGCCGTCCCAAGCTGGTCGAAGACATGCTCACGCTGGTCGGCCGCGATGATCCAGTCGTCACGCGGACAGCAGAAGAGATTCAGGCGGACAAGGAAAGGCTGGCCAAGGCGCTGGCCGGCGCGACCGCAAAGGCTGCCAGAGGCCGCAAAGTGGGTTCGCGATGAATGAGCATCGCATCTATCTCGACTATAACGCGACGACTCCGATGGCCTCGGAGGTCATTGACGCGATGACGCCATTGCTGACCGAAGCGCAGGGAAATCCGTCGAGCTTGCATTGGGCTGGATTGCCGGCGCGCGATGCCGTCGAAGCCGCGCGATCGAAGGTTGCGGCGCTCTTGTGCTGCGATGCGACTGAGGTCGTGTTTACCTCCGGTGGGACGGAAGCCAACAACTACGCGATCAAAGGCCTGTACTTCGCAAAGCAAGGCGGAATGAGGCCATTTCATGTCGTTACCAGTGACATCGAACACCCGGCCGTGCTCGAGCCCTGCCAGTTCCTCCAGCGGCTCGGGGCAGAACTGACGCGCCTGCCGGTAGACCAGTTTGGCTGTGTCGATCCAGACGATGTGCGGCGAGCAATTCGCCCAAACACGGTCCTCGTCACGATAATGCACGCCAATAACGAAGTAGGAACGATCCAGCCCGTCGCGGAGATTGCGGCGATCGCACGCGAGCACGGCGTGCTGTGCCACACCGACGCGGCGCAAACTGTTGGAAAGATTCCAGTGGATGTCGAATCGTTGGGAGTGGATTTGCTCTCCGTCGCGGGCCACAAGCTGTACGGACCAAAAGGCGTGGGGGCACTATTCGTTCGCGAAGGGCTGGAACTGGAACCTCTGCTGCATGGCGCGGGACACGAGGCCGGCCGGCGGGCGGGGACGGAAAATGTGCTGGAGATCGTTGGGCTCGGCGCTGCCTGCGAGCTGGCACAGAGTGGGATCGAAGACAGCCGCGTTGCTACTCTGCGCGATGCATTCTGGCACGCACTTCAAGCCCGTCTGGGGGATCGCGTTGTCTTGAACGGCCATCCCGCCGAGCGCTTGCCCAACACGCTCAACGTAGGCTTTCGTGGGCAGTTCGGCGGCGACATTCTGGCTCGCATGCCCGACGTTGCCGCCTCCACCGGCTCGGCTTGCCATGCCGGCAGCATGCACGTCAGCCCAGTGCTGGCTGCGATGCGCGTGCCCGATGAAGTCGCGCTGGGAGCAGTGCGATTCAGCCTCGGGCGTGCCACGACTCGTGATGAGATCGATTGCGTCGTGGAAGCCATTTTCCACGCCGTCGAAGGAGCTTGAAGCAGTATCCTAACAACTAACAACTGGCAAGGTTGAATGAACGACAACGTGAAATCGCTTTCCGATCTTTCGTCTCACGAGATCAAGGTGGCGGTGGTTGACCGTTATAGCCGCGTGGCCACTGCCCCGGGCGGGAAGTACGGCTTCCCCGTCGGGCGGCAATTTGCTGAAAGCGTTGGCTACGCTAAGGAACTGTTGGATCGCTTGCCAGCAGGGATGTGGGAATCCTTTACCGGCGCAGGTAATCCTCAGGCATTCGTAGACGCCCAACGTGGTGAGACACTGCTTGACCTCGGGTGTGGGTCCGGTCTTGACCTTTTCCTGTATGCCGAGAAGGTTGGACCGGCGGGGAAGCTGTTTGGCCTCGATTTAGCTCAGCCGATGCTGGACAAGGCTCGCAACAACCTGTCTGCAGTGGGGATTTCAAATGTGCGGTGGCTTCATGCGCCTGCGGACGACATCCCTCTGCCCGATAACTCGGTAGACATGGTGACGGCCAACGGCATCTACAATCTTTCCCCCGACAAGGATGCGGTGATGCGTGAAGTGTCGCGCGTTCTCAAGCCCGGGGGCCGCACGGTGTTCGCCGAAATCGTTCTCAAGAGCGAACTGCCGCAAGAGATTCGTCTCGAGATGAACGACTGGTTCCGCTGCATCGGCGGGGCACTCGTTCAGCACGACTTTCTCGCGCGGATGGAGTTGCATGGACTGACCAATCCGCAAGTGCTTGCCTTGGAACGCAACGCTCGTACCGGACACGAGCTCGCAGTCTGTGCCGTAATTCGAGCGGAGAAGAATTGAATTATGGTTCACCTTTATACAAAGGAGCTACCGATGAAAACCGCTTTACTTGGACTTGCTTTGGCT
>JBQCEI010000519.1:0-5417 GCA_051960375.1 Aureliella sp.
ATATGAAAGATGTCTCGACGCGCGACATGGCCGACCTCGAGCGCGAGCTGGCCGAGGAAAAGATCGACCCCAAACTGCCGCCCCCCGACTTGTCGCGCGAGCTGGCGCCGCGCGAACAGAGCGACGACCAGTGGGCCGCGCGATTAGCGATCGTGCGCTACGCGCTCGGCTCGCCGCTCGATTTCCAAGGCTCGAACGGAGTGTTCGTCCCGACAGGCGGCGGCGCGCCAGCGGTCGATCCGTCGGCGCTGATTCAGAAGATGATGTCTGGCAATCTCGATGCGCTGCTGGCCGATCTCGATCCGACGGCCCGCAAACCCTCAGGCTCGGGCGATGACTGGATCAAGTCGGTCGCAGCGCAGGCCGAAGGAATGCATCGCACCGAATTCTGCGTCACGCGACTCGACCCCGACCCCAGCGGTCAGGCGGCCTCGGTCGAAGTCGCTTTCGTGGCCAAACTGCCTTCGACCGGCTGGCACGTCGTCTGGTCGACGAAGCATACGACTCAGGCCAGCCAGATAAGTCGCGAAGCCGAACAGCAAATCGCCGCAGATCCGCAAGTGAAAACGGTGCTCGGCCTGTTGTCAGCTCTCGGCGCCGGAGCCGAGGCAGAAGTCCAGAAGGCGATCCGCTTCGGCGCGGCCACCATGGAGGCTCAAAGAGCGGCTCAGTCGCGGTTCTACCATTTCCGCGATCGCTACATCCAACGCCTCGACGGCCCCCCGCTGTAAGCGCTTACTCGTTCCCAGGCTCTGCCTGCGAACACACTGTCCTGGAGGCTCCTGCCTCCCCGGCTTGGCAAGTATTATGCAACGCGGGCTGGCGGGTCAGCATCATGCGGCGCGTACTCGCGGGTTCTGTGAGGCAGAGCCTCGAAGACAGCCCGTTCCCAGGCAGAGCCTGGGAACGAGCGTACGCCAAGTGCGTTCCTCCTTTAGATCGCCTGCAGCGTTTCCATCTCGCGGGCGAGCCGCTTGCGGGCGACGTGCAAACGACGCTTGATCGTGCCGACCGGCGCCGAGAAGCCTTCGCTCATCTCGATCAGCGACTGGCCGCCGATGTAGAACGCTTCGAGCGTTTCGCGGTCCATGCGGCCGAGCTTCTGCAAACCCGCCTGCACCTGCTGCCGCTGCTCTTCGTCCAAGACTTCATCGAGCGGAGTCACTTCGGTCGTACGAACCAGTTCGAGCAACTCGTTTTCAGCCGAGTAAGCGGTGTGACGCCGCGTGGTGCGATTGTAAGCCATGCGGCGTACGATCTGACGCAACCAACCACCGAAGGCCTCGAGCACTCTCAACTGATCGAGCCGAGCCAGTGCGTGGATGAACACATCCTGCACCAGCTCCTCGGCTTCATCGCGGTTGCCGAGCAAGCGGAAGGCCAGGGCCACGCACGATGCCTGGTAGCGTTCGTAGAGCGCCCCCTGAGCGGCCTGGTTGCCCGACCGAGCTGCTGTGACCAGTTCGGCTACCGTCCGCTCCGACAAGTCCGCATCGCCAGCCAAGTCGAAACCCAGCTCGAAATCTAACTGCTGCAAAACTTCTTCGGTGATCATCGCTTCCATCTTCTCTCTGTTTCTCGCGTGCTCGGCGGCCGAAGCGACTGTCCCAGGGTGCTGGCGATCAAGCGGCCGCGCTTAGGTGCAACGGCAGCGATACGAACCAGCCCGGAAACGCCTCGGCCTAAGCGGCCGAACAACTAGGGGCTCGGAAAATTCGCGGCTGGAGAAACGAGCTCGGGTCCGATCGGCTCTTAACGAAGCCGAAAGCTGGCGACTGAAGCACTGACAGACACGGGGAGCGTCGAGCAAAAAAACGCTCGAGGCCGATTCACCGATCTGGGTGCGGAAGCCAGCTGCCGGTAACTGTTGCCGGCCGAAAGCTCGTTGATCTCGCGGTTGGGAGCAGGTGAGCAGCTCGACCCTTCACACCGGTCGGAACTTTGCTCGCCTTGCTGTTTGTCGAGAGGCTTGAACTAGCCTCTGGGGGCAAACCTGGCTGCCGCCGCATAAGCGGGGCAATAGGCGAAGGCGCATTGCTGGGCTTGAATGAGCCCGGGGCGTTTAAGCCCAGCCCTTTTCAGCCCGGCCTCTTTTAGCGCGACCCACGGGTGTTTGGCACTATGCATAATGCCGAAACCCTGCGAGTGCGGACTAAAGGCGGCATGCGACTCTTGCCAACCGCGACACTGTTCACGCATACACCACGTGCGAGTGAGGAGCGTGCGCACTGCCACACCAGCCGCTACCAGGCGATCGTTCACTTGCGCGACGACGGTGGTGACCAAGCTGGAAATGACTGAGTTACGCATTCTTTTCCTCCCTCACACCGTTTCCGCGGCGTGAATCGAGAGAGATATGGAAAGACCGTTTAGCTCCGGAATCAAAGCTCTAGTAGAAAGAGCTTGGCCGGCAGCGACAAATTGGGCGGTCTGGGGATGCACTTTGAAAGCACCCTGCGCCCGCGAGGACAGACACATAATACCGTATCGACCGGCGGGGGACAAATTTATTGTCCATTCCCGTCGATCCGGTATGACGCTTAGACACCGCACAGATGGCGGGGTTCGCGGAGAAGTGCGTCCCTGCGAAGAATTTTTTTACCGCGGAGGGCGCGGAGAGCGCAGAGAATTCTTCGCGCTCTCTGCATCTCCGCGGTAAAAAAGGGGGACGAGCGACCTAGCGGCCGACGCTAGGAGTGCTCTTCCCCTGGCCCAGCGCCTTAGCAGCAGCGGCCAGAGCTTCGGGATTGTTGAGCACCAGGTAGTGGCCGTGGTCGGCCGTCAGATACAGCGCGGTATCTTCCCAGCCGCCATGCTTTTCGATCCAGTCGGCCAGCGCCGTGAAAGCGGCCTCGCCGCTGAGCAGCGCGCCGATCGAATTGTCGAGGTTGTTGGCATGGTTTGCCCAGTCGACATCGCCCGCTTCGACCATCAGCCACCAGCGATCCGAGCGCGACTGAAGCACGTCAGCCGCCGCGACCGCCATGTCGGCCAGCTGCGGATTCTCCTCGATGTCCGCCTTGGAATACTTTTCAGCACGATCGGGCTTGCCGCCCGCACCCATGCTGGGAACCGGGTCAAATTTGCCGTCGGCCGTGCGGAATGGTAAGTGTCCAGCGGTCGCACCGAAGTACCCGAACAACCGCTCCTTCTTGTCGATCGCTTCTTTCACACCGGCTCGCAAGACGCTCGTTCCCTTCTCGCCGGCGGTGCGCTGGGCGACGACGTACTTGCCGCCGTTGGCCGCGTCGATCTTCTTGAGGTCTTCGGCGGTGATGTAGCGGTTGCCCGGCACAAAATTCTTGCCCTGAGCGGCGTCCTTGGCTTTGTCTTCGCCCCAGCCACCGCCGATCAAGACGTCGACTCCGGGCAAGCCACCGGGATGGAATGCCGACGGCAAACCGATCAGATCGCGGGTGAGGTCCTGATAGTCGTCGCGATGAACGTTGCTAGCGTACGCAGCTGCAGGAGTGGCGTGCGAGATCGGGACGCTGGTCACAACGCCGACGGCGAAGCCTTGCTCCTGGAGCGTGCGGGCGATCGATACCGCTTCGCGGCCCGATGCGTCGACATTGATAGCATCGTTGTAAGTCTTGATGCCGCAGGTCATCGAGGTCGCCGAGGCGGCCGAATCGGTGTAGGCGTGCTTCGGTTCGCTCCCTTTGGCGAGCAGATAATTCGCTTCGACTTCGGTGCTCCAGGGAAAATCGCCGCCGCGAGTCGGATCAAAGCCGCCGGGAGTTTTGCCGCCCACCGTGGTGACGCGCTGGTTGTCGACGTCGACGCTTGTGCCGTCGTTATGCGGGCTGGTGACAAAGTAGCCGTAGTCGGTCGGCGCGCCGCGGTAGTCCTGGAAGCTCAGTCCGGTGCCGCGGCCCGAGGTGTACGGGACTCGGCCGGTCTTGGCGATCGCGGCGGCCCAAGTCGTCTGCCAGTCGGTGCCGTCGAAGACGAACAGAATGATGCGTTTCTTGCCCGCCTCGGCAGCGGTCTTCTGCAGACGGTACACGTCGGTCTGATCGAAATAGTCCGCGCTGGGATTGTGCGTCTTGGTCGGCATGCGTCCGTAGAGCTGTTCTAGCTTGCCGGCATCGCGATAGATGCTGTTTTCACCGCGGACGCGGTCGAGGTTGTCGCCGAAAACGTAGATCGGGATCAAGCGGCTGGAATGGGTCTTCCACGACGAGTATTTGTCGGCGTCCGGACCCCAGTGGCCCCAAGTCGACGTGTTGGACGAGACCGCCTTATGCTGCATGGCGGCGATGGGATCGAGCGGCGCGTCGGCCGAGGCAGCCGCTTTAGCCTTCTTGCCCGCGGCGCGATCTTGGGCGCCGGCCCATGGCGCGATTGCGCCTACCGCCGAGGCGACAACTAATGAAAAGCCCACAAAAAACCGAACAGGGGAAACCGACTGCATTGAAAGTGACATGGATCTCGCTCGTGGGCTTCAGGGGGATCGAAGCCCGAAAACGTTCGCAGCCGCTGGGCGGCCATGCGAGCGTCGGAAGTGCCGATGGGGGGAAAGCAGAAAAAACGCCTTACGAATAGTAAACGCCAGGCGGCTGCAACTCAACCGACTGGCACCGCGGATTGTCAGTCCTGCCGCAGCGCATTTAGAATGGAGAGTTCTGTGCGCCAGAGCACGCTGTGCGTCTGACGCATGCTGTGCGCCGGAGCACTCTGGGCCCCAATTTATAAAGAAGAATCACCGCCTATGTTCGAATCGCTCCAAGAGGGACTGCAGTCAGCCTTTAAAACTTTGCGCGGCAAAGGGAAACTGACTGAATCGAACATGCGCGAAGGGCTGCAGATGGTCGAGCAAGCCCTGCTCGACGCCGACGTCAGCTATTCGGTCATCCGCCAGTTCATGGACGGGGTGACCGAGAAGGCGCTCGGCCAAAAAGTCCTGCTCTCGCTCAAGCCGCACGAAGAGCTGATCCGCATCGTCTACGAAGAGCTGGTGTCGATTCTCGGACCGGTCGACGTGGCGATACCGCTGAAGAAAGACGACGTCACGGTCCTGATGCTCTGCGGTCTGCAGGGCTCGGGCAAGACGACCACCTGCGGCAAGCTGGCTCAGCTGCTGAAAGAGCAGAAGGTGCAGCCGTTCCTGGTCGCGGCCGACTTGCAGCGTCCGGCCGCCATCGAGCAGTTGCACGTCATCGGCCGCCAGCTCGGCGTGCAGGTCTACAGCCAGACCGGCGCCAGCGACCCGGTGCAGGTTTGCCGCGACGGCTTGGCCCAGGCCAAGGCCGCGAACGCTTCGGTCGTGATCCTCGACACCGCCGGCCGGCTGGCGATCGACCAAGAGCTGATGCAGCAGCTGACCGAGATCGACCGCCGGCTCAATCCCGATCAGGTGTATCTGGTCGTCGACGGCATGACCGGCCAGGACGCGGTCAATTCGGCCGCCGCCT
>JBQCEI010000520.1:0-2470 GCA_051960375.1 Aureliella sp.
GCCCAGCCGCGTTCGCCGGGTGAAATCGGCCACGTCGCGAAAAGGCCCGTGCCGCTCGCGCTCGGCAGAGATCTCCCGCCCGACCGATTCCTGCAAACCGCGAATCATGTGCAGCCCCAAACGCAAGCGGTACTCTGTCGTCCGCGAGTTCCGCTGCGGGCCATCGGCAGCGACCGGCTCGAGCGTCGACTCCCACGCGCTGAGGTTCACATCCGCCGCGGCGACATCGACGCCGTGGTTGCGAGCGTCCTGCACCAGCTGGGCGGGCGCGTAAAAACCCATCGGCTGGCTGTTGAGCAGCGCGGTGCAAAAGGCGGCCGGATAATGATGCTTGATCCAGCACGATGCATAGACCAGCAGCGCAAAGCTGGCTGCGTGCGACTCGGGAAATCCATACTCGCCGAAACCGCGAATCTGCGTGAAGACGCGGTCGGCAAACTCGTCGGGCAGCCCGTTGGCTCGCATGCCATCGACCAGCTTCTGGCGAAAGCGATCGATCACGCCGGGCCGGCGCCACGCCGCCATCGCCCGCCGCAGCTGGTCGGCTTCACCCGGAGTAAAGCCGGCTGCGACGACGGCCAGCCGCATCGCCTGCTCCTGAAAGATCGGCACTCCCATCGTCTTGGCTAAGACTTCCCGAATCGCATCGCTCGGATAAGTCGGCTGGACGCCGGTGCGGCGGGCCTGAAGATAAGGATGCACCATCTGACCTTGGATCGGCCCGGGACGCACGATGGCCACTTCGATGACCAAGTCGTAGTAAGTTCGCGGACGCAGCCGCGGCAACATGCTCATCTGCGCACGGCTCTCGATTTGAAAGACCCCGACGGTGTCCGCGCGACAGATCATGTCGTAAACGTCGCTGTCCTCGCGCGGGATCGTCGCCAGAGTCAGCGGGCGATCGTAGTGCTTTTCGATCAAGTCAAAGCTGCGGTGCAGGGCGGTCAGCATGCCCAGTGACAAGCAGTCAACTTTCAGAATGCCGAGCTGATCGAGATCATCCTTGTCCCACTGGATCACCGTGCGATCGTCCATGGCCGCGTTTTCGATCGGGCACAATTCGCTCAGCGGGCCTTGGGTGATGACCATGCCGCCGACGTGCTGCGAGAGATGCCGCGGAAAGCCGACGATTGAATCGACCAGGTATTCGAAGCGCTTGCCCAGCGGCGACTCGAGATCCAAACCGACGTCGGCGGCCCGCTGCTGAACCGAACCTTTGGCGCTGCGCGAATCGACGCTCTTGGCCAGTCCGTCGATCTGGTCGAGCGACATGCCGAGGGCTTTGCCAACGTCGCGCACGGCCGACCGCGTTCGGTAGGTGATTACCGCGCCGGTCATGCCCGCTCGATGCCGGCCATATTTTTCGTAGATGTACTGAAGGACTTCTTCGCGCCGTTCGTGTTCGAAATCGACGTCGATGTCGGGCGCTTCGTTGCGTTCGCGGCTGAGAAAGCGCTCGAAGAGCAAGTCGAGTTCATTGGGATCGACCGAGGTGATTCCCAGGCAATAGCACACGACGCTGTTGGCCGCCGAGCCGCGTCCCTGGCACAAGATGCCTCGCTCGCGGGCGAAGCGCACCAAGTCCCAGACGGTGAGAAAGTACGCTTCGTATTTCAGCTCTTCGATCAGCGCCATCTCGTGCCGCAGCAGATCGATGACCGACTGCGGAACGCCGCCGGGGTAGCGGCGCTTGGCACCTTCCCAAGTCAAGCGTTTCAGATAATCCAGCGGCCGAACGCCGTCCGGCGCCAGTTCGACCGGATACTCGTAGCGCAGCTGGTCGAGCTCAAACTGGCAGCGATCGGCGATCTCGACCGTGCGCTCGAGCGCCTCGGGCGCGGCGCGATACAGCCGCGCCAGTTCATCGACCGGCCGCAGATGATAAGTCGAATTCTCCAAACGCTCGCTGCGGATCTGCTCGATCGTCTTTCCGCAGCGGATCGCGACCACGCAATCGTGGAGCAGCGTCCGCGCGGCGGTATGGTAATGCACGTCGCCGCTGGCCACCAGCGGCACGCGGGTCAGCGTCGCCAGGCGCGCGAACCGCGCGAGCTTGCCCGCATCGTCGACACCGTTGTGCATCTCGCACATTAAATAGCCTCGATCGGCAAACGCCTCGCGAAACGTCGCCAGCCAAGCCAACCAGCCCGCATCGTGCTTCGGATCGAACTGAAGGGATGGAAACTCGCGCTGCTGCGGCGAGCGGCTCACAGACTGCACGGTCGAAGCTCCGGCGGCGATCCGCCCTTTCGGCTCGGCGGCATCGAGCGTCGGGTGCCGCAGCAGCAATCCGGCCAGCAAACCATCGCTCGCCTGGGCGATGTCGCTCCAGGTCAGATGGCAAGCTCCTTTCTCCCGCCGGCGACGTCCTTCGGTGATGAGCCGGCAGAGGTCGCCGTAAGAGGCTCGGTCCGGCGCCCAGACGACCAGCGGCGGGCCGTCGACCGGATGCAGTTCCGCGCCGACGATC
>JBQCEI010000521.1:0-5667 GCA_051960375.1 Aureliella sp.
GCTGCTCGGACAGCGAAAGACTTTTAAGTATTGAGTACATGCCTTGCCGTTGGGCGTAGCGTCGTCGGCAAACGGCAAGCTGAAGTTCAGCGAGCTGTAGAGCGGAGTTTGTTCGAGCTGGGCAAGGATCTGCGCCGACCACATCACGCGATTGGGAAAGACGACGCCGGCTGGGAAGCGGCGGTGCATGTCGTGATACTCGTGCAGCGCCAGTCCCATCTGGTGAAGATTGTTGGCGCACTGCATTCGCCGCGCGGCTTCGCGAGCCGCTTGCACCGCGGGCAACAGCAGACCCATCAGGATGCCGATGATTGAAATGACGACCAAGAGCTCTACGACAGTGAACGCGTTATTGCGAGTCGCTCTCATGACCGGCCCTCACCACGGAAATTGCTTCCTAGCCGATATCGTCTCCTTGGTCGTTGCTGTTAGCGTAACTGCGCAGAATGCGCGCTCTCAAGAGCAAAGCGTCCTTTTGAGCGACCATTTTTTTCCGCGGAGACGCGGAGAGCGCACGCTCGTTCCCAGGCTCTGCCTGGGAACGCACTGTCTTCGAGGCTCTGCCTCGCCGGGGCAGCCAGTGTGGCATGCCTTCATGGCAGGTGCTAGGAGGCGGAGCCTCCAAGACATTGCGTTCCCAGGCAGGAGCCTGGGAACGAGGACGTACCAGTACGTACGAGCTGGTTAGGTGATCGCCAGCAGCAGGCGGCTGGGGGCTTCGAGGTAGGCGATCACGTCGTTGAGGAAGCGTGCGGCGGTGCCGCCGTCGACCAAGCGATGATCGTAAGAGAGGCTCAGCGGCATCATCAGCCGCGGCTTGATCGAGTCGTCTTCCATCACCACGGGCAGCTTGCGAGTGCGACCGACCAACAGGAGGGCGACCTCGGGCACGTTGAC
Source organism: Aureliella sp. (assembly GCA_051960375.1). Taxonomy (GTDB): domain Bacteria; phylum Planctomycetota; class Planctomycetia; order Pirellulales; family Pirellulaceae; genus Aureliella. The sequence goes on from JBQCEI010000521.1 coordinate 898, forward strand.
GATCGGTGTGCTGTAGGTGCCCCCGATCGCTCCCAGGTTGCTGATGGTGAAGGTGCCGCCGCGCAGTTCGTTGACGCCGAATTCGCCACCGCGCACACGTGCCGCCAGGTCGGCCAGAGCCTTAGCAATCTCCGGAATGCTCAAGTGATCGGCGTTGCGAATGTTCGGCACGACCAAGCCGCGCTCGGTGTCGACGGCGATGCCGACGTTGACGTAGTCCTTATAAACGATCTGGTCGTTGTCCATGTCGATCATGGCATTGACCGCCGGATGATGCCGCAGCGCCGTCGCGACCGCTTTGATCAGGAACGGCATCGTGGTCAGCTTGATTCCCTGAGCCGCGTAGTCGTCTTTGCTGCTGGCGCGGAAAATCTCCAGGTCGGTCACGTCGGCGTCATCAAAGTTGGTAACGCGCGGCACCGTGCTCCACGACTTGTGCATCTGATTGGCAATCGTCTTGCGAATCTTCGTCATTCGCTCGACGCGCACCGGGCCGTATTCATCTTGAGCTTGCGAGCCCGGCAGAGCGACCGTTTTGCCAGCTCCGCTGGTGGTCGATGTAGGGTTTTGTGCCGGCGCGGTCAGGCCGTGCGACGAAGTGCTCAGTTGCTGTTGCTGCTGCTGTTGCAGAGCAGCTCGGTTGGCGCCCGACTCGCGCACCGCTCGCAGAACGTCGTCGCGCGTGATGCGGCCGTGCTCGCCGGTGCCGGTGACTTGGCTCAGTTCGATCCCCACTTCGCGAGCGAAGCGGCGGATCGCGGGACCGGCGGGGATTACTTCGCCCGGCTCGAGTTCATGGTCGACCGGCGGATGATACACGCCAGGAGCTTGCTCGGGAGCGGGCACTCCGGCCGGCGCGGGAGCTTGCTGGTAGGCGGCTTGCGGAACTGGTGCAGGCTGCGCTGCGGCAGGCTGTACCGGAGCAGGTGCAGGCTGCGGAGCCGGCGCGGGTTGGGACGGAGCTGGCTGAGGTGCCGGAGCGGGCTTTTCAGCGGCCGGGGCCTTGGCCGCAGGTGCCTCGGCCTTCGGTGCTGCGGGCTGAGCCGGCTTCGCTGCCGCGCCGCCAGCGGCTTCCAGCGTCGCGATGACGCTGCCGACGGCTACGGTTTCGCCCGCTTTGACGGCGATGGATACGATTTTGCCTGCGGTGGGGCTAGGCACGGTGACCGTGGCCTTGTCCGTCTCCAGCTCCATCAGGCCGCTGCCCTGTTTGACCGTGTCGCCTTCCTTGACGAGGATCTCGAGCACGTCGCCTGACTGAACACCTTCACCCAACGAAGGTAATTTGATTTCGGTTGCCATAGTCGCTTAGAAGTCTGGAGAGGAAAGCAGTAGTTGAAGGACTTTCGGATCACCGCCTGGCACGTTCGCACGAGTGGCACGCTGGCACAAGCGATGAAATCACAGGCAGTTTTGATCACAGGAAAGGGGGCTGGCAGAACGCTTGGGCTCCGGGCAGCCTCGCACTGGGCGGTCCGATTGTAGGCCGTCCGATTCTAGGCCGTTCTAGGCGAACAGCGGATTGACCTTTTCGCTGTTGTAGTCGAGATCCTTGATCGCCTTGGCTACATCGGCCGCGGGGATCGCGCCTTGTTTGCTCAGGCGATACAGCGCGGCGATCGTGATCGACGCGGCATCGACTTCGAAGTGCCGACGCAGCGCTTCACGCGTCTCGCTGCGGCCCATACCGTCGGTCCCGAGCACGTAGTAATCCTGGTCGATGTACGGCAGCAGCTGTTCGCCGACGGCTCGCACATTGTCGCTCGACGAGATGATCGGTCCTTGGACTCCCTCGAGCACTTTTTGAATGTAGCTCTGGCGCGGCGGCTGGTCGGGATGGAGCATGTTCCAGTGCTCGCAGTCCTGCGCGTCGCGGCGGAGCATGGTGTAGCTGGTGACGCTCCACACGTCGCTGGCGATCTTGTAACGCTCGGCCAGGATCTCTTGCGCTTCGAGAGCCGATCGCAGGATCGCGCCGCTGCCGAACAGCTGCACGCGATGCTTCGAACCTTTGACCTCGCGCGACTTGAACTTGTAGATCCCGCGAACGATGCCCTCTTCGACCCCTTCGGGCATGCCCGGCATCTCGTAGTTTTCATTGTGAACGGTGATGTAGTAAATCCCCGTTTCACCGTCCTGATACAGACGCTTCATGCCGTCCATGACGATCACGGTCGTCTCGTAAGCCCAGGCCGGATCGTACGGCCGCACGGTCGGGAAGGCGATCGCATTGAGGTGACTGTGGCCATCCTGGTGCTGCAGACCTTCGCCGTTGAGCGTCGTGCGACCGGCGGTGCCGCCGATCAGGAAGCCCTTGGCCCGCATATCGGCCGCGGCCCAGATCAAGTCGCCGATGCGCTGGAAGCCGAACATCGAGTAATAGACGAAGAACGGAATCATGTCGATGCCGTGCGCCGAGTATGCGGTGCCGGCGGCATTGAAGCTGGCCATCGAACCGGCTTCAGTGATCCCCTCTTCCAGGATCTGTCCGTCAGTGGCTTCCTTGTAGTACGCGATCTGGCCCGAGTCGACCGGCTCGTAGAGCTGGCCCGAGTGAGCGTAAATGCCTACTTCGCCGAACATCGGGTCCATGCCGAAAGTGCGCGACTCGTCGGGCACGATCGGGACGATGTTCCGGCCGATTTGCTTGTCCTTGACCAGGCGTTGCAACAGCCGCACGAAGCCCATCGTGGTGCTCATCGGCTTGCCTTCCTGACTGGCTTCGGTGAACCGCTTGTAGTCGGCCAGCTTCGGCGTTTCGAGCTTAGGATGAGCTTTCGGCCGGCTCGGGACCGGGCCGCCCAGGGCGCGACGACGCTCTTCGAGATACTTAATCTCGTTGCTGGACTTGGGTGGTTTGTAGAAGGGAGCATTGCCGACTTCTTCGTCGGAGATCGGAATGCCGAAGCGGCTGCGGAACTCGAGCAGTTCCTTCTCGTTCATCTTCTTCTGGTTGTGAGCGACGTTGCGGCCTTCGCCCGCTTCGCCCAGGCCGTAACCCTTGATCGTCTTAGCCAGGATGACCGTCGGCTGACCCTTGTGCTCGACTGCTGCTTTGTAGGCTGCGTAGACCTTCTCCGGATCGTGGCCGCCGCGGCTCATCTTCTCGAGCTTCTCGTCCGAGTAGTTGGCCACCAGTTGCAGCAGCTCGGGATACTTGCCGAAGAAGTGCTCGCGAATGTACGAGCCCGGCATGACGGTGTACTTCTGGTACTGGCCGTCGACCACTTCGGCCATGCGCTTGGCCAGCAGTCCGGTCTCGTCTTTCTCCAGCAGCACATCCCAGTCGGTGCCCCAGATCACCTTGATGACGTTCCAGCCCGCGCCGCGGAAGACCGCTTCCAGTTCCTGGATGATTTTGCCGTTGCCGCGCACCGGGCCATCGAGTCGCTGGTGGTTGCTGTTGATGACGAAGATCATGTTGTCGAGCTTCTCGCGGGCGGCGAGCGTCAGCGCGCCGAGCGTCTCGGGCTCGTCGCATTCGCCGTCGCCCAGGAACGCCCAGACCTTTTGACCCGAGGTATCCTTCAGGCCGCGGTCCTTGAGGTACTCGTTGAAGCGCGCCTGGTAGATCGCCATGATCGGCCCCAGGCCCATCGAGACGGTCGGGTATTCCCAGAAGTTCGGCATGAGCCACGGGTGCGGATAGCTGCTCAGCCCCGGCACACCTTGCAGCTCGCGGCGGAAATTATCGAGGTTCTCCTCGCTCAGCCGCCCTTCGACGAAGGCTCGCGAGTACATGCCCGGCGAGGCGTGACCCTGGAAGTAAACGATGTCGCCGCTGTAACCGTCTTCGCCGCGACCGTGGAAGAAGTGGTTGAAGGCGACTTCATACAGCGTCGCACTGCTGGCAAACGTGCTGATGTGACCGCCCAGGCCGTCGTACTTCTTGTTGGCCCGGACGACCATCGCCATCGCGTTCCAGCGGATGATGCTCTTGATGCGGCGCTCGATTTCGCGATTGCCCGGATAGGCCGGCTGCTTGTCCGCTGGAATCGTGTTCAGGTAAGGCGTGTTGAGCTCGAAGGGAACATCGACCCCTTCGCGACGAGCTCGCGAATCGAGGGCCTTGAGCAAGTATTTGACGCGCTCGGGTCCTTTGCTCTTGAGCACATAGTCGAGCGAGCCCATCCACTCGCCCGTTTCCGAGGGATCGATATCCGACGGTGGAGGAATCTGCCCTTCTGCCCCTACGGCAGGCACTTCGTCGCTTTCTGTTCTGACCTCAGACATCGCAGTTTCCCCAATCACACGCGGAAGTATTTTTCTATCTATGGATTAGTCGAAAACCCTGCCCTGCGGAGAGCGATCGACGAAAATTTGCTAGCGAACAGCTTTTGGCGAGCCCGGCGGACCGAAGTCACAAGTCCTTTGTCTGCAAGTTTTTGCAGCCGGACTGCAATGCGTCGTATGTTGGCTCGGCCCTGAAAAAGCAGCCGTGCCAGCAACGTAGCAACTTGTTGCGCCAAGCTCGATACCAACCTTCGGGCAAACGTCGCAAAACCAATGCCGCGATCGGCTCACGCCCAAAGGTGGGGGCCGTTCCCAAACGCTCATTTTCGCCTATTTAGCCTAAGACGTAAAGGCGTTCACCGTTGACGCGGCTTGGCGGCATTTGATAGATCCGGGCGGGCAAGAACCCGCCGCAGCGCCTGATAAACCGGAAGCTTCTGAAGACCCCTCACCCCCGGCCCCTCTCCCCGAAGCGGGGCGAGGGGAGAGAAGAGTTATACAAAGCCGTCGCGAAACATTTCTTCGCTCCCCTCGCCC
>JBQCEI010000522.1:0-5230 GCA_051960375.1 Aureliella sp.
CGCTGGGGGGCCACTTGGCCGCTTTGAGGTCGTAGCTCGATACTTGGCCCTCGGGAGCGTCTAGCCACGTCGCGAAGACATCGTTGTCAAAGGGATCCTCGGCCCCGCCGACGAGATTGGCAACTTCATCAGACTCTGAAATGCGATCTTGCCGATGGTCGCTCGAGTGCGCCACGAACAGTCCCCCGCTGGGCATGGCGCAGACGGCCGGCGTGTTGTACATCAAGTTGTCGGAGTTGGGGATCAAGATCGGACCGACCCACGACTGGCCGTCGTAGTACACGGCCCAGCTCAGCCACAGCGAGCCGAGCAGCGGAAAGCGGAAATCGTTTTGACGACTGCGGCACAGAATCCAGATGCGGCCGCTCTTGTCGCAGGCCATGCGAGCCAGATTGTTATAAGCCGCATCGCGCCACAGTTCGGCCAGCCTCGCTTGCTCGGGCGATTCCCCTTGAGGTTCGATCGGGGCGACGCGCTGATTGTTGACGCCGCGCCTTGGGTTGGCGTGCGGCAGCTGGGTCAGATACGACTGGCTCGGTTCTTGCCACGAGCCATCTTTCAGAACGATCAGACCGATCTGCCGTCCGCGATAGAGCGGAAAGCCTTCGTTGTCGTACGGCCCCGAATCCTTGCCCCAAGTCGGACTGCCGAGTTCATAAGCCACCCACAGCGCGTTTTGTTTGTCGTAGCACAGTGCTGGCCGGGCTTCGTAGTCGACCGTATCGGCAGCGGGCTGCGGCGCTTGCGGAGTGCCATCGGCCTTGAACTCGCGAATCCAAATATCGTAGTCGCCCTTTTCGTAGGTATCCCAGCCGATCGCGATGCGGCCGTCGCCGGCGGCGGCGATCGCAGGCGTCCAGCAATTTCGCTTTTGATCGCTGACGGTGCGCTCTTCGCTCCAAGAGGAAGCTGCGGCGTCGCGGGCTAATTGCACCGACTTCTGGTGACGCTCGACGATGCGAAATGCGCCTTCATGGACCGATTGCCATGCGCACCACACGCGGCCATCGGCGGCGGTCGCGAGCGCTGGGTTCAAGTCGCTGCCGGCGCTTTCCGACAGCTTGACGATTGGGCCCAGTTTGTCGTTGCTATAAGAGCGAATGAAGATTTCAAAGTTGGCATCGGCCTTGGGGTAATTGATGTTTTCCGACCAGCAGATCCACGCGGTTCCTTGGCCATCGACTGCCAAAGCGCACTTATAAATGTCTTTGCCTCCCTCCGTGACATCGACCGGATCGCTGCACTTGCCATCGCGAAGCACGCGCAGTTGGACTTGGTCGCCGCCGACGGGATTTTTCAGGAATGCGAAGTCGCTCGGAGCTTTCTTCCAGCCTCGGCCGCTGTTGGCGAAGTTGCCCGCATTTCCTTCGACCTCCAGGTCGCGATAGGCGCTGCGGTCGCCGTGCGTAAAGGCGACGTTGGCGACGAAGATCGTGCCATCCGCGGCGATGGCGGTTGACGGGTAATCCTCATCGGCGCGAGACGACGTGATCGGCACGGCCGCAGCGGCCCGCTCGATCTCGACCGCGCCGTCGAGCTTGGTCGTAACTTCACCGTACTTGATTTCACCGAGTGAGAACTCGATGTCGCCGTGCGCCGTGTGAATCTTGACGCGCGACGTGTCGCTGACGTCGGTCATGCTGATGACGACACCGTTGTCGGCCATCGGCTGGTTGGCTTGGCGGCGGCGATTGGCGGCTGCGTTGGCTCGGGCGCGATTGTTCCCGCGGGCTTGCGCCGCCAGGCGCCGCGTGGAAGTCGTCCAGCCGCGCACGCCGTCGACTTTGTCGTCGCGAGTGAATCGCCAACCGCTGATGTGCGTAACGCGACCGGGCGAGACCTCGACCGTGCCATCCCACTTGGTGGACTTGGTATCGTTGAGGCCGAAGCGAACTCGCACGCCAACGTCGCCCGCCTGCAAGGCAGCGCTTGTCACCGCGATGCCCGCAGCCAAGGCGGCCAAGTGAACCAGCGACGTTAACACGCCACGTATTTCGAGCGAGCGAAGGAGCACAGACATGATGGTTCTCCAGAGATGGCACTGAATGAATCAGCCGGCACGCGGTAGCGTCCGGTTTCTTCCTGCCAACCGCGGGCTACCGCCCGGCGGCTGATGATGAGTGAGCGTTATCGCAAAGGTAGTCTGCCGAAAGAGCAGTGGTGTTGAGGCTGACCGGAGAGTGTATCCGCAACCGCCGCCGTTTGCCACTTTTCGTCGATCGCAAAGCACAAAGAGCTCGGCTGCTACTTCAGCCACGATCGAACTTCATCGATGACCTGCTGGGTCCGTTCCGCATCACTGCCAAAGGCACTCGGCGGATGGCTCGCAAAGCCGGTCACCTCAGTCATGATCGCCGTCGGATCGAATGCGACTCCGCGGTGCACGTGAGTGAAGTCGGTATCATTGGTGTGCGCGTTCCACCGGAAAAACTTCAATTCTTGAGCCTTGGGTAAGCGCACGTCGAACTTGGTTGCCGTATCGGATAGCTTGGCGTTGAGTTCTTCCAGCGACTGCCCTTGCTTTTCAGCGACCAGGACCAGGAGATTCACGGCGAACAACGGATCGGGATAGCGACAGCGCTTGCTCGCGCCGCCATTATCGAACTGCGGCTGGCCGAGGCGCGCGTACCAACTGTCGAACTTTTGCAGGAATGTTTCGGTACTGCAAAAGCTTGCGCAAAGAAACAGCGTGGCTGATGCAGCATGGGGATGAAAGGCGGGATAGAGCTGGTACTTTGAAGTGCCGTTGCACCATTTGCCGAACTCTTCTTCGTGCTTTTTGAGCTTCTCGTCGAACGCGCGAGCCGCTTTCTCGCATGCCTGGTCGGCGGGCAACTTCGCTAGCTCCTCGTATATTTTTGCCACTCGGCGATCCGCCAGAATTTGCCGCATTACGATCGGCGGTGTGGGCAAATTGGTCAGGCCCGCCAAATAAGCCACATTGAAGTCCTCAGACGGTTCGCTCAGAGAGGCAAGAGCGCGTTCGCAATCCATTGCCGCAGTGTTTTTGATGAAGGTCTCGATCCTTTTGCGCTGGATGGTGGCTCCGCCGCTCAAGTCGCGTTTGGGTATAGGAGCGACCGGATCAGTGCTCCAGGCCTGAGGTGACAGAGCGATCGCCACGCAGGCAATCACAAGGCTCACGCTGCGGTTTCGCAACAATCGTATTTGCTCAGCCATGGGTGCACCTTTTCTGAATGGGCGTGTGTGCTCCGAAAGCTCGTCGTACAAGACGCTGGCGATAGTTGCTAATCATCGCAGGGTCTGTGCTCATTAACCATGCGTTAATGTAGTGGATGCCAATCTTCGGTGCTCGCTGATGGACGGGAACTCTCGGTTTTTATGTAACCCGACGCGTAAGCGAGGGACGAACCCGCCACAGAGCCTGATAAACCATCGTTTGTCTGCCATGGCTGAACATGTCCTCGCTCCAGCCCCTCACCCCCCGGCCCCCTCTCCCCAATAGTGTTCGGCACGGTATATGAGTTGGAGTGTCTGGGAGGGGGAGGGCTCGGATCGGGCAGAGGAGGCGTGCTGCGCGCCGGATTTTCGCCTTGGCAAGTGCGCAGCGTCAAGGGCCACAGCCGCGAGAATGAAGCACGGGTGGGAAGACTAGGCGCAAGTTTTTTTCGCCTTGGCCAGCTGAGCTAAGTGAGCAGCGAACTCCTCGTCGCTAACCCAACCCATCAAGTAGAACTGAATGGTTTCGAAGGTGCGCTTGGTCGGCTTGGAGCCAGTGCGAATCGCTATAAGTAGGCTGACGATGATTGCCGCATACATCTGCATCGCCACGCCGTTTGGGCTGTCGGAGATCAAATGCTTAGCACCCAGTACGCATTTGAGCCAGCGGAAAAACAGCTCGACTGACCAGCGGTAGCGATAAGCGATCGCGATCAAATCGGCATCCAGGTCGAGACGATCAGTCACCAGCCAGATTTCGCTGTATTGGCCGTTGCGCTGCAGGACCTTTACGACCACCAAGCGCATGGGCCGGCCAACGACGTCTTTGTGATGCGAGGTTCCCAGACGCTTGAGGATAACGTCGCGCACTACGCCCGCCTGGGCAGCCGCAGCGCTGATCGGTCGCTCCTCTTGCACGTTTACCGCGATGTCGTCCTTAACGCGCACAATCAGCGACGAACCAGCGTCGAGAATGCGGCGAAAGAGCTCGAAACTGGCATACCCGCGGTCGCAGACGTAGAGCCGGCCAGGCTCGAGCATCGATGCCAACGCAGCGGGCTCTGAGCACGCAGCTGGCGTCAGCACCGCGTCGCCCGGCACCCCCTGACAAGCGTGAAACTGCAAATGGAGCTTCACGCCGCGATGCTCCGCGTCCATCCACAGGGCCCAGGCCATCCGTGGCAAAGCCGCGAACACCGACCCATCGACGGCCGTCAAATTGGCTAAGGCCTCAGCCTCGCGTCCCTTGAAGTGCGGGCGGGCTAGCTGGGCCAGTTCTTTCAAGAGCGGCCGCAACAGTGCTGCATCGAATACCCGTGCGGACTCACTGAGCGACCCCAGCGAAACCCGTCGAATCCCAAGCCGCTTTCGCACCTTTTCCCAGTTGGACGCATTCTGCACCGCGCGCAAAGTGTCGAGCGACGGATTGACAAAGTACAGCAGCAACAATGACAAATAGTCGTCATAGAAAAACTTCCGATTCCCCGCACGGTCGCGCTCGGCTCCCGCGTGATGAATCTGCTTGAGCATCTTCCGCAGCGGCTTGATCATCTTCACCGCACGCACTCGCCGCGCTGCAGCCTCCTCAGCGCCGTGCGCGTCCGGCTTGTCTCGCACCGCTCTTTTGCGTTGGGTCGGTTTCTGTGCCATTCTGACTGCCCTAAAATGCTGTCAGACCCTAGCGCAAATCCCGTGCCGAACACTATTGCGAAGCGGGGCGAGGGGAGAGAAGAATTATAGGGCGAGCGCAACTCCTTTCCTGTCTCCCCCTCGGCCCGCTTCGGGGAGAGGGGGCCGGGGGGTGAGGGGCGGAGCGGAGAAATGTTCGGCCTCGCGGGTGCCTCGCTTACGCGTCCGGTTACGTGAAGGGCGCAACCTAACGCGCGCCGTCGCTACGCGACTCGAACGGGAATTCAATCTTGCAAAACATTGACGACGCACTGCCGGCATCGGTCGCCTTGGAAATGCGATTCGTCCCGGTCCGTGAATTGGCCGGTACGCTCATTCTCGCGGCCGACAGCAAGGTCGCTCCCGAGAACCATGAGCGAAT
>JBQCEI010000523.1:0-14377 GCA_051960375.1 Aureliella sp.
GTCGTCCGCCGCCACAAGCCGCGCTCGTTCTTCTTGTCTTTCCAGAAGTTGTACAGATAGTCGCCGTGCTTGGTGACCATCGGGATGCTTTCTTCGGAATCGAGAATCGCCAGCAGGTCGTTGTACAGCGGCTGGTAGAGCGGATCGGACTCGAGTTTGGCTTCGGCCTTGGCGTTGCGAGCCCGCACCCAGTCGAGCGCTCGCTCGTCGGTAACTCCTTCCAACCACTGGTAAGGATCGTTCGCGTCGTCGTCAGCCACTTGCTTCGCTCCTTTATCGTCAGCCGTTGCACAAATCGTCACCAGAAGCCAACCGCACAAGATGCATGCGCTAGATGCCAGAGCGAATTTCATCGATTCGTCCCTCGTTGGATGATGTTTTACCGCGGAGGCGCGGAGAGCGCGGAGAAGAATCGAGCATCTTCCTCCGCGCTCTCCGCGTCCTCCGCGGTAAACCATAAGCTGTGATACAAGGCCCGACACCGATTCTATCAGCGGCTGCTGGTGGCGGTGAGCTGGGCGATGACGCGGTCGGTCATCTCGACGGTGCCGATGGCGGCGGCGCCGCGAGCGATATCGCGCGTGCGAGCGCCGCTGGCCAAAACTTCCTTGACCGCCGTTTCGATCGCTTGAGCTTCCTTCTCGAGTTTCAGCGAATGGCGCAGCAACATGGCCGCTGCCAGGATCGTCGCCAGCGGATTGGCAACGCCCTGCCCTGCGATGTCGGGAGCCGAACCGTGGATCGGTTCGTACAAGCCCGGTCCACTGCTGCCGATCGAAGCGCTCGGCAGCATGCCCAGCGAGCCAGGCAGCATCGACGCTTCGTCGGTCAGGATGTCACCGAAGATGTTGTTGGTGACGACGACGTCGAAGTCGCGCGGACGGCTGATCAGGTGCATGGCCATCGCATCGACCAGCACGACGTCGTAGGTGATCTCGGGAAACTCTTCGCGCATGACGCGAGCGGCCACTTGGCGCCACAGTCGGCTGGGCTCGAGCACGTTCGCCTTGTCGACACTGGTCAGCCGGCGACGGCGGCTGCGAGCCGCGGTGGCGGCCAGCCGCACGATCCGCTCGACTTCGGGCACGCTGTAAACTTCCGTCGCGTACGCTTCTTCGACGCCATCGACCGACTTGCGGCCCGAGGGTCCGAAGTAGATGCCACCGGTCAGTTCGCGGAAGAAGAGGATGTCGGTCCCTTCGACGATCTCGCGCTTCAGCGGCGACGCATCAACCAGTTCTGAAAAAGTCTGAATCGGCCGCAGGTTGGCAAACAGTTGCATCTCCTTGCGGATGCGAAGCAGACCCGCTTCGGGGCGAGTCTTCGCGCTCGGATCGTCCCACTTCGGTCCGCCAACTGCGCCGAGCAACACGGCATCGCTCGCCTTGCAAGCCGCGACCGTGTCCGGCGGCAACGGGTCGCCGGTGCGATCGATGGCGATCCCGCCGATGAGATGTTCCGGGCACTGGAACGTGTGGCCAAACCGAGACGCAATCGTCGCCAGCACGCGAGCCGCTTGGCTAACGATCTCAGGACCAATGCCATCACCAGGCAGCAGAACAATGGTTGCTTGCACGTTCGTAACTCTTCATGTCAGTCGGGAAGAAGCAGGAAAAATCGGGAGCCCTAATGTACCGCACCCCCACAATTCTCCCAGTGCCGTCCTTTCCCTCCGCGCCCTCCGCGTCTCCGCGGTGAAAGAGTTTTTACCGCGGAGGTCGCGGAGAACGCGGAGGGAGGTTAAAAACGGGGTTTTCTGTGGAAAGGACGTTTTCCTTCGATGCTCAACCTGCAAAGTACTTCTTCCGACCGGTGGCTCGAGCAGGTGGATTCCCACTTGAACGAGATCCTGGTCGATCATGCGCACTGCGAGCACAAAGCGGCGGCCACCGCGATGCATCTGCTCGGTGCCTACATCGAAAACCAGCCGCTGTGCGAGGAAATGACGCGGATCATCGCCGAGGAGCTCGAGCATTTTCACTTGGTGCTCGCCTTGCTCGAGCGTCGCGGCATCCCCTTTCGCAAGCAGCGGCCAGGCAACTATGGCCGCGACCTGCACGCCCTGGTTCGACCCAACGAACCGGACCGAGCGGTCGACAAGCTGCTCGTCGCCGGCCTGATCGAGGCTCGCAGCTGCGAACGATTCAGCTTGCTAGCTAAGCATGTCAACGATCGCGAGCTGGCCGACTTCTACGAGTCGCTCTTCGAGTCCGAGGCGCGGCATCATACGACTTACGTGAAGCTAGCGCGGGAGTTTGCTAGCGATCAAGCGGTCAAACAGCGGCTCGGGGAACTGTCGGCGGCCGAGGCGGGAATCATTGCCGTAGGGAACCCTTTGCCCCGTATGCACAGCTGAAAGCAGAAATGCGGTATGATGGGTGGCCTGTAACCCACCCTCTCCTCTCGTCGGTTTCCCACGGGCTCGTGCGGTCAGTCTGTTATGCGATTTTGTTTGGCCAGCACGCAACCCGACTGGGGCGGCGGCGAAAAGCTCCTCTGGTCGATCCGCACTGCGCTGGTTGCTAGCGGCCACGAGGTCAGCTGGGTCGTCCGCCGCGGTCAGCCGTTGCATCAGTTGGTGATCGCCGCCGGGGACGACATAGTCTCGACGCCCGAGCGCCGCGGCGTTAATCCGCGCGAGTGGTTCGAAGTTCGCCGGGGACTGCGCCGCTGGGGTGCCGATGTCGTGCTGCTCAACGATTCGCACGCCATCATGCTCGGCGGCTCAGCCGCACTGGCGGTCGGCGCCGAGCGGCCGCTGCGATTGGCGTTTCGCCATGTCATCTTTCCGATTCGCAGTCCGCTGAAGCTGCGGATGATGGCCGATGCGGTCGTGTGCGTCTCCGAGGCCGCGCAGCGTTCAGTGCTTGATGTAGGCATTGCCCCCGAGCGAACGGCGGTCATCTATGGCGGCTGCGAGCCGGTGGTGCCCGATCCGACAGCTCGGGCTTGGGCCGAGCAGGAGCTCGGGATCGGGCCAGCGACGCCGCTATTGGTCTGCGTGGGCAACTTGCTCGAATGCAAAGGGCACGTGCCGCTGATCGAAGCGGCCGCCCAGGTGCATCGCGAGCATCCCGATGCGAGAATCGTGATTGCCGGCGAAGGCATCCTGCGGCAAAGTTTAGAGCGACGCATTGCCGAGTTAGAGTTAGAGAGCTGCGTGCACTTGCTCGGCTTTCGCCGCGACGCCGATCGCTGGCTGAGCGCCGCCAGCGTCGTGCTGCATCCATCGCTGCAGGAAGGCTTGTCGCTCGTCTTGATCCAAGCTCAGATGCTTCGCAAGCTGATCGTATCGACGGGGGTCGGTGGCTCGGCCGAAGTGCTCGGGTTGGGCGAGGAGCAGCCCTGTCCGGTGTGGCTGGCCGAGCCCGACAATCCGGCGAGTCTCGCCGAGCAGATTTCGCTGAGCATTGCGGCCTGGCGATGCGGCGCCGAGCGGCTGGCTCCGGAGCTGGACCGCGCGGCCAAGCGCGCCCAACACAAATTCGACATTGAGCGCAACGTGGCCGAGCTGGTCGAACTGGCCCAGCGTTTGCGCCAGCACAGAAGAAAGTCGCCTTCATGACCATCAACCCCGAACACTACTTCAATCGCGAGCTGAGTTGGCTCGAGTTCAATCAGCGGGTGCTCGACCAGGCCACCAATCCGCGCGTGCCCCTCTTGGAACGGCTCAAGTTCCTGAGCATCACCGCCAGCAACCTCGACGAGTTCTTCATGGTCCGCGTCGGTGGTTTGAAGATGCAGCACGCCCGCGGCGTGGCCTCGACCGACACGGCCGGCATGAGCGTCGCCGCGCAGCTGGAAGCAATCTGCAACCGCACTTCTCGCATGGTCCAGTCGCAGTACGACTGCTTTCTCAACGTGATCGAACCGGGACTGGCCGAGCACGGCATCACCCGCAGTAAGATGAGTGAAGCAAGCGTGCGGCATCGCGAAGCGGCCACGCGCATTTTCGAAGACGAGATCTATCCGGTCCTCTCGCCGATGTCGATCGACGACGAGCACGAGTTTCCGCTGCTGGTGAACTTGATGCTGCACGTGTGCGTCGAGTTAGCAGCGCCCAAGCAGGACCCGCCGCGGCGCTTTGCGGTGATTCCGCTGGGCCGCGTGCTGCCACGGATCATCACCTTGCCGGCCGAGCGCGGCTTCTCCTTCGCGCTGTTGGAAGACGTCGTCGCTTGGCTAGCTGAACGTTTCTTTCCCAAAGAGAAATTGATTTCGGCAGTGCCGTTCCGTATCACTCGCAACGCCGACGTCGATCTGCAGGAAGATTCGGCTTCCGATTTGATGCGCGACATGGAAGAAGCGCTCGCTCAGCGGCGGACCGGGCAGTGCGTGCGACTGGAGATCGGCGTCGACGCGCCGGCCGAGATGCTCGAGTTCCTGCGCAAGTCGCTGGGACTGGCGCCGCAAGATGTCGTTCAAGCGGCCGGTCCGCTCGACCTCTCGACCTTCATGCAGATGCAATCGCTCGAGGGCTACGATCAACTGCGCGACCCGATCTGGGTGCCGCAGCGCAGCCCGCTGGTCGATCCGACGCAGAGCATGTTCGCTACGCTGGCCGAGCGTGATCTGCTGCTGTGCCATCCGTTTGAGAGCTTCGAGCCGGTCGTGAGACTGATCGAGGAAGCGGCCGATGATCCCGACGTGTTGTCGATCAAGCAAACGCTCTACCGCACCAGCCGCAAGAGTCCGATCGTGGCCGCGCTGTGCCGCGCGGCCGAGCGCGGCAAGTACGTCACGGCGGTGGTTGAACTGAAGGCTCGCTTCGATGAAGCCCGCAACATCGAATGGGCGCGCGAGCTGGAAGAAGCTCAAGTGCAAGTCATCTACGGCGTGAAGAAACTGAAAACGCATGCCAAGCTGTGCATCATTGTCCGCCGCGAACCGCGCGGGATCGTGCGCTATGTGCACTTCGGCACGGGCAACTATAACGAAGCGACTTCTCGGCTCTACAGCGATGTCAGCTACATGACCTGCAACGAGGAACTGGGCAGAGACGCCAGCGCGTTTCTCAACGCGGTTACCGGTTACAGCCAGCCGCAGCAGTATCGCCTCATCGACGCAGCTCCGATCGGCCTTCGCAAAAAGATGCTGACGCTGATCGACGGCGAAACGCGCCGCAAGAAGCAAGGCCAGCGGGCGATGATCGTGGTGAAGCTCAATTCGCTGGTCGATCCGGCTTTGATCGAAGCCCTCTACGCCGCTTCGCAGGCCGGTGTCACGGTGCGGCTGAACATACGCGGTATTTGCTGCCTCCGCCCCGGCGTGCCGGGGCTGAGCGAGAACATCACGGTGGTCAGCATCGTCGATCGCTTCCTCGAACACGCCCGCGTTCTGTATTTCTATCACGGCGGGGACGAGCTGGTTTACATCAGCAGCGCCGACTGGATGCCGCGCAATCTCGACCGCCGCATCGAGCTGCTCGTGCCGATCGAAGACGCCCCCAGCCGCCGCCGTCTGGTCGGCTTGCTGGAAAGCTACTTTCGCGACAATCAAAATTCGTGGATCTTGCAGAGCGACGGCTCGTATCGCCGCCGCGAACCGGACGACGGCCACGCGCCGTTCCGCTGCCAGGAAGCCGCTCATCGCCAAGCGGTCGAAACGCTCAAACAAGCCGAACAAAGCCGCCGCACGATTTTCCAAACCCACCAACCCGCCGCCAAAGGGCAGTGACAAACGCTCGTTCCCAGGCTCTGCCTGGGAACGCACTGTCTTCGAGGCTCCGCCTCGCCGGGCAACCGCCAACGCATCAAGCCATAACGGGTTCACGCAAGGCGAGCCATGGATTGGCCGGACCGCACGTTCAAGCTATCCACGCGTGACTGCGCCGGGCAAAGCTACCTGGCGGGTCCGGCGAGGCGGAGCCTCGAAGACAGTGCGTTACCAGGCGGAGCCTGGTAACGAGGGTTAAGCCGCCGGCGAGGTCTCGGGTTGCGGGGCGGCAGGTGCCACTTGCATCGCAGATGGCAGACCGAGCGTCTCGCGGTAGACCTCCAGCGTCAGATCGGCTGAGCGATCCCAGTCGAACAGAGCCTTCACTTTGCGCAGCGCTGCCTCGCCCATCGCTGCCAGCCGATTGCGATCGCCCAGCAAGTCCTCAAGCGCAGCTCGCAATTGATCTGGATTCTCGGGCGGCACCAAGCGTCCACAGGAGTCATCGATTTGGAACGGAATGCCGCCGACGCGGGTCGACAAGACCGGCCGGCCTGCGGCCATCGCTTCGAGCACCACCAGCGGCAGCGTGTCGGCTCGCGATGGAAACACGAATAGATCGGCGTAGTGATGCAGCGCTCGGATCTCGTCGTTGGTCAGCGCATTGGTAAAGACGATCCGCTGACCCGGCTTCGCCTGCACTTCGTAGCCCGCGTAATCAAAATCTTCGGGGCGCATCTTGCCGCCGACGATCAAGCAGTAGGGCCGGTCGGAGCCGAGGAAAGCTTCCAGCAGAATATCGATGCCCTTATTGCGCGTATGGTTGGCTAGAAAGAAACAGACGCGGGCATCGTTGTCCTTATGCAGCGGCAACTGAAATTTTGCGCAGACCGCTTCGAGCGTTTCAGGCGATGGCTCGGCGTAGAAACTCGGCTGCACGCCGTTCGGGATCACGACCAGTTTCTCGCTCGGCACTCCTGCTTGCGCGACCAGGGCTTGATCCTGCGGCGCGAGACAACAGATCTTGTGCGCGTGTTTGAGGACGTAGTTCAGCGGACGCGTGATGAGCAAGCGCCCCCCGATGGCTTCGAACAAGTCGAGCTTATAGGCGGCTCGCATGCCGAGCACTTCGACAAAGCCGTGCGTGGTCAGGACGTACGGGACGCCCGCCGCAACGCAGGCCCGCGCAATGCGCTGCATCTCCAGCGCCGGGATCGGATTGTGCAGATGCACGAGATCGTAACGGCCGACCAGCGAGGCAATGTCCGAGCGATAAAACAGCGTGCGATACTTGTTCGGCAACCAGCCTTGCGTGAAGGCGAGCAGATTGGTGGCTTTGCGCTTCATCAGTCGCAAGCGGCCTTCGGAACTCTGATCGTTCTCGTCGGCCATGATGGCGACATCGATATCGCAGTGCCGAGCGATCGAGCGCGAGAGAGCCACCGCGGCGTTGACCGCGCCGCTGGCGCCCAGGTGAGGTGGGATGACAACCGCAGCGAGAATCTTCATCGATATCGCTCAATCCATGCTGGAGGGAGATCCGGATTGTGCCACAGGTCGGTCAGCGCCTCGCGAATCGACAACTGAGGCCGCCACTGAAACTGTTGGCCGATCTTTGCGATGTCGGCAGACAAATAAGGGCGATCCGAAGGACGCATGCGAGCCGTATCGGGTTCGACGCGGAAGTCGCGCGAGCTGACTTCGCGCAGCAGATCGAGCAACTCGGCGACGCTATACGGTTCTTGCGATCCAAGATTGACGACGCTGGTCGCACCACACTCGAGCTGGCCGGTCGAGGCGGCTCGGGCAAAGCCGCGAGCGACATCGGCCACGTGGATGTAGTCGCGCTTGGCCTCGAGGTTCCCAAGGCTCAGCACGCTTCGGCCCGCCTTGAGCTGAGCGACGATCTCGGGCAGCACGTGCGGATTGGTTTCTCCTGGGCCGATGACGTTGAACAGCCGAACGATGCACGCCGGAAACTTGCGCTGCCGCGCAAAGTATCGCACATACTGTTCACCGTGCAACTTGGTCCAGCCGTAAACGTCGGCGGGCTCGACTGCGGAAGTCTCTTCGCGATGGGCCGTCGCTTCGGGGCGATAGACCGCGCCGGTGCTCGCGAACACCAGGCGGCAACCA
Source organism: Aureliella sp. (assembly GCA_051960375.1). Classification (GTDB taxonomy): domain Bacteria; phylum Planctomycetota; class Planctomycetia; order Pirellulales; family Pirellulaceae; genus Aureliella. Next base: position 7,792 of record JBQCEI010000523.1, read on the forward strand.
GCCGGGCAAGCTGCCGCAACGTTGGATGTCCCCAGCACGTTCGTTGAGACGGCCAGCTCGGGATCGTTTTCGCATTCGGGGATGAAATGAATCGCCGCCAAATGAATGATCGCTTCGGGAGCAAAATCGGCGATGATCGCCCGCAGCGGCTCGAGCTGACGAATGTCGATCGTTTCGCAGCGCATCGACGCCATCTCGGTCGCGGTAAAGCGCCAGCCGCCGTATCGTAGGTTGTCGACGATGCAGACTTCATGCTCGGGAAGTAATGATCTGCTCAAACACCGGCCAACGTATCCGTTTCCTCCGGTGACCAATATCCGCATGTTGTATCTCAGTGGCTTGAAAGTATCGTGGTGCGTTCGCTCGGATGTTTACAGCTCGACGCGTTGAAGCTGCTCGCTTCGATGTAACCCGACGCGAAGTTTTTGAAGCCCGCGCACTCAGAGTGTGGCACTGGCTATGCCAGTGTCTTCCGCTCCGAAGTTGAAAGCGTCAAGGACAGGCAAAGCGTTCCAGTGCCGAACCCACTTCCCGAGAACGGTTGCAAGACGGGTCGCCATTGGAAGGCGTCTCGGTCCTTCAACGCGGTAAACTTCGAAAAAGAGCCACTGGCATAGCCAGTGCCACACGAGATCTGCTCAAAAACGCAACCGGCTGGCATCGGCTACTTCAACAACGCCCTGTAAGCCTTGACAGTGTAACTTCGCAGAACAGGAGCGAAAGCAACCGTTTGTTCACTAGAGCCACGCCGCGCCTTTGCGCACTCCAGCGGCAAGAACGACCGGCGCGAATTAAAAATGCTTCAGAAACCTCCCACGTCCGTCAGCCAAGTTCGCGTCGTCTTTCTGGTCAATTTCGTATCACCCAATTTGGTCGAAGTGCTGCGTCAAGTGGAGCAGCAGGTCGGTTCGCTGCAGATCCTGGCGTCGGTGCCGATCGAGGCCAATCGATTGTGGCGTCCCGACCATGGCGATTTGCCGGTCATCGTTCAGCGGACCAAGACGGTGCGGCGCATCGTCGAGCATCCCGGCGGCTACAGCGAAGAACTGTTCGTCCATCTGCCGTTGGATACCTTTGGTCAACTTCGCAGGCTGCGTCCCGACTGCATCGTCTCGTTGGAAATGGGCATGCGGAGTTTGATGTCCAGCCTGTATCGCTCGCTGTGGCGGCGTTCGTGCCGACACGTGCTGGCCGTCTACGGCTCGGAGCGCAGCGAGCAGGGCAGGGGACGCGTGCGGCGCGCGCTCAGGCGGCGATTGCTCGCGGCGGCCGATGTCATCACCTACAACGGGCCGAGCTGCCGGCGCTATCTGCTCGGCCTGGGTGCTTCGCCCGAGAAGATGATGCCGTGGAACTACGCAGCCGATCCGGCTAAACCGTATCGCGGTTCGATCTCAGGCTACGCGGGGGCGTCGCTGCGCCTGCTCACCGTCGGCCAGCTCATTCCGCGCAAAGGCATCCTCGAAGCGGCTCGCGCACTGGACGCGTGGGCTCGAGCGCACCCCGAGCGAACGATCGAGTGGGCGCTCGCCGGCACCGGTCCTCTCTCGGAAGAGCTGAGTCGCATGGCGCTGAGCCCCAATCTGCGAATCGACTTGCTCGGCCATCGCGAGCCGGCCCAGTTGCAAGAGCTGTATCGCGATTACCCGGTGATGTTCTTTCCGACGCTCGGCGACGAATGGGGCCTGGTCGTCGACGAAGCGCTCGCCTCCGGCCAGCTCGTTCTGGGCAGCATCTACAGCCAGGCGGTCGAGACGCTGATCGAGCCGGGCCGCAACGGCTGGCAGTACGATCCCGAGGTGCCCGAAACCCTGCGGCGAGCCCTCGACCAACTCGCGATGCTCGACCGCGAGCAAGCCGACCGCATGCGCGAGCAGGCTCGCCGTTCGGTGGAGGAGCGGACGCATGTGCAATCGGCTCAGCAGTTTGTCGATGCGGTGGGGCGAGCTTTTTTAACGCAGAGACGCAGAGATTAAGAACGCGGAGGACGCAGAGAAGGGGCTTAGAATCGCCGGGGGCTTTCCTATAATGAAGGGGCCGATCATTGCTTGCTGCGATCGGGGAAGCAATTGTTCCAACAGGGATGCCAGCGCTGGTGAACGAACCACTTCAGCTTAGCCCAGACCAACTCCGCGTCGGACTGTCGCAGATTTTGCGTTCGTATGCCTCGGCTGGTATCAAACGCGTCGACACGGCGGCCAGTGCGGCGTGGACGGCGGATTTCGTTCAGCATTTGTCCGCCGTGCAAGCGACCAGCGCGCCGGTTAGTCGGCAGCCCTCTTCCGTCGCACTCCCCCCATCACCATCTCCGTCGACTGCCGAACCAGCGCCGCCACTAGCGCCGGCCGCAGTTGCTACGGCCGCAGTCGCTTCGCCGACGGCGGCGCCCGCGCCGCTCCTTGCAGGCGATAGGGCGGTAGCCGATGCGGTGATGAGCCCGCCGGCGATGCAGTGGCAGTTGCCGCCGCTGAGCGTGGCCGATCGCGAGCAGAGGCTTGCCGAATTGAACGCGCAGGTGCGGGCCTGCCGCAAGTGCGAGGAGCTGGTCTGCTATCGCCGGCAGACCGTCTTCGGCGAAGGGGACCTGCGGCCGAGAGTCTGTTTCTACGGAGAGGCTCCCGGAGCGGAGGAAGACGCGCAAGGCCGGCCGTTCGTCGGGGCAGCCGGCAAGCTGCTCACCGACATCATCCGGGCCATGCGTTTGAAGCGCGAGGACGTCTACATTCTCAACTCGCTCAAGTGCCGACCGCCCCAAAACCGCACGCCGCTTCCCCAGGAAGTAGAAAACTGCCGCCCGTACGCCTTGGCACAGCTCGAGATTCTCCAGCCCGAGTTCATCATCTTGCTGGGTGCGGTCGCCGTGCGCTCGGTCCTCCAAAGCACAGATTCGGTCGGCCGACTTCGCGGCCGCTTCCACCAGTTCCACGGCGCCCGAGTGCTGGTGACTTACCATCCGGCCTATCTGCTGCGCAATGCCGACGCCAAGAAGCTCGTCTGGGCCGACGTGCAATTGGTGATGCGCGAACTGGGCGTCCTCTAGCCCGCCGGTTCATCAGCCGCCGGCAATGCCGGGAAATTAGCCACCGGGCGTTAGCCCGCGGTTTTCTTAGAACCCGACGCGTAAGCGAGGGACGAACCCGCCGGAAAGGTAGACTTTCGACCTGGCAGGCCGTCGTGGCGGGCTCGTCCCTCGCTTACGCGTCGGATTAATATGGGGGCCGGGCGAGGCCTGAACGCCTTGTCAGTATTGCCCGCGGGCGAAGACCAGGTAAGTTTTATCAACTGGATAAAAAAAACTGGCAAATGCTCTTGGTTGGTCTAACTTGAGGAGAATCCTGGCGACGGAAGAACACCCATGCTCGCTCACACCATGTTTCGCACTTTCCTTTGGGTTCTCTAGAGTATTGCCAATGTCCCATGTGAATTCGCCCGATGCAGCCTTCTCCAGCGACGCCGTGGCGGTGCTGCCGGAGCGATCTGCCCGCTGTCTGGGGCCGGTCGGCATGCATTCACGCTTGGCATCGGTGGGTTCGACTGGTCGTGTGGACGATCTTTTCCGCGTTGATCTTCTCTGCGCTGATCTTTTCTGTGACGATCCTTTGAGCAAGCCTTGTGCGACCGCGTCGCGCGAGCCGCTTTTGCGCCTGTCATCATCCGCCCGAATCCCCCTCCGCGCGCCGCGCTCACTTGGGCGTGCCTCTCCCCTCCGACGCTTCTCCGTCCCTGCGACTGATCGATTTCCCGATGCGCAGTTCTCGTTCCGAGGCGCAGATGAGTCGACTGTTCCGTGCGTGGCTCGTGCGCCGAGCGTTTACCCGCTCGTTGACTCGGGTGACGATGCTCGCCCTGTGACTTTGATTTTCACCCTTTGATGAACTGAACGTTACCGCGCGAGAGCGCTTGGCAATTGCCGCGTATGCCCCTTCGGGTGTCGGCGCGGGAGATTGCCAGCTCGCTCGCAGCGCTAACGCCAGTACCCCGTTCGCAGCTGCCCGTGCATTAAAGTTAAACATCATGATGATTTGGTTCAGCCGCAAAGGCGAAGCGAAGTGGTCGCGCCGCGCCACGTGGACGCCGTTGCTTCTCAGTCAGCGCCAACTGCAGCGAGTCTTGGCTAAGGAACGTTTGCGAGCCGATCGCGAGCAGGGCGTCTTCGGATTGATCATATTGCGGATCGTCGACATGCGCGATGTCCGCACCACCTCGGTAAAACTTGCCAAGCTACTGCATCGTCGCTTGCGCGAAACCGATGAGAAGGGGCACCTCAACTATGGACGCATCGGCGTCGTGCTGCCGTGCACCAATGACGAAGGAACGCAACTGGTGCTGGCCGATCTGTTGCGATTGGCCGCCGCGGCCAGCTTGCCGATCGATGGTGAAGCATTCGTTTATCCAGAGCGTCCAGGCCGCTTCGACGATCATTCGTCGAAGGACCGAGACGATGCCGCTGCGCCAAGCAAGCTCGAAGCGCTCGACCGTTCCGGAATGGCCGGTGACGCGCATTCGGTCGCATCGCCGCGCGCGACCGTCTCGACCATCCCCAGGTCGCTGCTGGTTGCCGAGTACCCGTGGTGGAAGCGAACGCTCGACATCGTTGGCGCCAGCGTCGGGTTGCTCGTCGCCCTGCCGCTGATCGCCGTGGCCGCGCTCATCATACGCTGGACCAGCCCAGGGCCGGCCTTCTTCGCTCAGGAGCGGATCGGTTTTCTGGGCGAGCGTTTTAGGATTTATAAACTGCGGACGATGGTCGTCGACGCCGAGAAGCTCAAGAGCCAGTTGCTTGAGCGCAACGAGCGCGACGGACCAGCCTTCAAGATGCGCAACGACCCGCGGATCACCCGCATTGGCCGCTTCCTGCGCTCGACCGGCCTCGACGAGCTGCCGCAGTTGTGGAATGTGCTCATCGGCGACATGTCGCTGGTCGGTCCGCGGCCGCTGCCGGTCGAAGAAGCCGAGCAGTGCGAGCACTGGCAACGGGCTCGCATGGACACCAAGCCCGGCTTGACCTGTTACTGGCAGTTGGCCAAGTCGCGCAAGATGAGTTTCGTCGAGTGGATGCGATTGGATATGCGTTATGCCCGAACCCGTAATTTTTGGCTCGATACGCGGCTGATCATCAACACTTTCTCAGCGGTCATCCTCGGCCGAGTAGGACATTAAGCGGTGTCCTCTTGGTCGGTTGAGCAGAGCGAAGGGCGCCGCGGCGCATGGTTCGGGGCGCGCATCGGCCGGTGGCTTGGGCCGCTGGTGACGCTGTGCGCGTCGCTGGGGACGTTCGGCTTTTTTGCGGTGCAAGGCATTTTGCTCGCACGCCTCTTGGGGCCCGAGATGCGCGGCGGCTTTGCAGCTGCGGTTCTGTTCCCGCAAACGCTTCTGTATCTCGGACTGCTCGGTGCGCCGGAACTCTTTGCCGGTTATGCTGCTCGCGGCGCCGACGATAGCCGCCTGAGGCGCAGCGCGGCTCGCTACGGTTTCTGCGCCGGCATGGTGATGCTTGGCGTGTGTCTGCTGCTAGACGTGCTGTTCATCCGCGACCAGTTTCGCTGGGTGCTACCGCTGGCTTGTCTATGCGCGATCTCCTTGCCGCTACAACAAATTCGCTTGGCCGTTCAGGCGGTCGATCATGGGCAGCGCCAGTGGAATCGCTACAACCAAGGTCGACTGCTCGCCGCGGCCGCCTTTCCGGCGGCGCTGGTTGTTGCGTTCGTTTTCGGGCTCACCGACCTGCGCTCGATCTGCGTGCTGTTTGTCGTCAGCCAAGCAGCGGCACTGCTGCTAGCCCAGCGCGGCATGCGGCAGTCGTGGCGAGGCAGCGGCGAAGTGCCGGTGGGCGGCGCTTTGAAAGAAGCTCGGCCGCTGATCGCTGCTTGGTTTGCGAGCGAACTGCTCGAGCGACTCGACATGTGTTTGATGCTCGCGCTGGTGAGCGACGAAGCAACGCTCGGTTACTACGCTGCCGCCACACCGATCGCCGCGCTGATGATCATCGTGCCGAACGCAGCCAGTTTATATGCGTTCAACCGCGGCGCCCGCGCCGATGAGATTCCCGCGTATCGAACGGTGTGGCAGTGTTTGGTCGCCGGCGTGGCGATCCAAGCTGTATCGGCCGTCGCCCTAGGTGCGCTGCTGCCTTGGCTGGTGTACCTGTTCTATGGCCCGAAGTTCGCTCCCACGGTTGTGTTTGCTTGGCTGCTGCTGCCAGCCGGAGTGTTTCGCGGTTTGCTGCAAGCGATCGATGGTTACTTGCGAGCGCGAGGCAAGGCGGGGGTCAGCGTCAAGATGCGTTTGATAAGTACCGCGATCCTGATCATCGTTTCGGTCGGCCTGTCGCCCTGGCTGGGCCAGTGGGGCCTGCCGGCTGCGTACAGCATTCCCATCGGCTTGAGCGTTGCGCTCGGATTTTGTTTTGTGGCGATGTCGATCGCCATGCTAGCCGACGTAGCGGGGCATCACGCCCGCAACGCAGATGCATCGCAAGGCGACGACGTAAAGGCCGCTTGAGTCATTTCATGTAATCCGACGCGTAAGCGAGGGACGAACCCGCCACAAAGCCTGACAAACCATGCTTCAGAAGACCCCTCCCCCC
>JBQCEI010000524.1:0-4906 GCA_051960375.1 Aureliella sp.
TTCGGGCGTGTTGTTTTTATTATTATTTTTTTTTGGGTTGTTTATTTTTTGTTCCCTCCCCCCCCCCCCCCCGGCTGGGGCTGCGCCCGGCCCCGGGGGGTGGGGGGCCGAAGCGGAGATACGTTCCGCCTTCAACGATGCTTTGTCAGGCTTTGTGGCGGGTTCGTCCCTCGCTTACGCGTCGGGTTCCAAGAAGAGCGCACGCGCCAACCTTTTATCACCCCAACAGTTCCTCGATCACCCGCGGCTGCTCGACGCCGGTCAACTTCTGATCGAGCCCCTGGAACTTGAATGTCAGCCGCGTGTGATCGATCCCCAGGCAGCGCAGGATCGTGGCGTTCAAGTCGTTGACGCTGACCGGATCGCGGACGATGTTGTAGCTGAAGTCGTCGGTCTCGCCGTGGACGTAGCCGCGCTTCATCCCGCCGCCGGCCAGCCACACGCAGAAGTTGCGCGGATGATGATCGCGGCCGTAATCGTCCTTGGTCAGTGTCCCCTGCGAATAGACCGTCCGCCCGAACTCGCCGCCGCAGACGACCAGCGTCTCGTCGAGCATGCCGCGCTGCTTGAGGTCGAGCACCAAGGCGGCGGTGGCTTGATCGGTGTCGCGACACTGGTTGGCCAATTGGCGCGGCAAGTTGCCGTGCGTGTCCCAGCCGCGGTGGAGAATCTGCACCGTCCGCACGCCTCGTTCGACTAGCCGGCGAGCCAACAGCGCGCTGTGGGCGAAGGTGCCTGGCACTTTGACATCGGGTCCGTACAGCTCCAGCGTCGCCGACGATTCCTGGCCGATATCGACCAGCTCCGGCACGCTGCTTTGCATGCGGAACGCCATTTCGTACTGGGCGATGCGCGTCTCAGTTTCCGGATCTTTAAACTTTTCGAAAGCCTGACGATTCAGCTCGTTCACCGCGTCGAGCATCGCTCGGCGGTCTTCGCGGAGCACTCCGTCGGGATTGGGCAGGTAGAGCACCGGATCGCCGCTGCCGCGCATGGCGACGCCGTTGTAGCGCGTCGGCAGAAAGCCGCTGCCCCACATGCGGTTGTAGAGAGCCTGCCCGTTGCTGTCGGCCGGAAAGCGAGGCGTGAAGACGATGAACGCCGGCAGATCGTTGTTCTCGCTTCCCAGTCCGTACGCCAGCCACGAACCGATGCTCGCCTTGCCGGGGATTTCCGAACCGGTCATCACGAACGTGCACGCCGGATCGTGATTGATCGCGTTGGTATGCACCGATCGGACCAGCGTAATTTCGTCGACGATCTTGGCCGTGTGCGGCATGAGCTCCGTGTTGACCCAAGTGCCCGACTGACCCATCCGCTGAAACTTGAATTTCGTCGGCGCGACGGGAAAGCGAGTTTGTCCGCTGGTCATCGTCGACAATCGCTGGCCGCCTCGCACCGAGTCGGGCAGATCCTTATCGAAGTACTCGGCCAGTTGCGGCTTGTAGTCCCAAGTGTCGTGCTGCGGAGGGCCGCCGTTGTAGTGCACATAGATGATCGCTTTGGCCTTAGGAGCAAAGTGCGGCAAGCCCGACAACGGTGGATGCACGCGCGGCGCGGCCGCCGCTGGTTCGGCCGAGGCCTTGCCGCCAAGCCAACCGGCGCTCATGCCGGCCAGCGCGATGCTGCCGAGCCTCAGTCCCTGCTGGCCAAAGAACTGGCGACGCGTCTGCTGAATTTGGTGTTCGGTCCAAGGATGCATCGTCAATTCCTCATCAGCGTTTCGTCGAGATTCAACAGCGTGTTGGCAACCAGCGTATAAGCGGCCAGTTCGCTCGGGTCGAGCTGCGCGCTGGCCTTGCTCTCTCCCATCGCGATTAACTTGGCAGCCAGCCCCGGAGCTTTGCGATAGTGCTCCAGATTGCTTTGCAGTTGTCTTTGCAGCACTCCGAGTTCGCGCGGGGCGGGCCTGCGCGACAGGATGAGGCGATAAGCGTAAGTCAGCCGCTGGTCGAAAGTCGCTCCGCCTTGCTCGAGCATGCGCTCGGCCAGCGCTCGGGCCGCCTCGACATGCTGGACGTCGTTCATCAGTTGCAACGCTTGCAGCGGCGTATTGCTCTTTTCGCGCTTCGTACAAAACTGCTCGCGGTTGGGAGCGTCGAAGTTGACCATGAAGGGAGGAGGCGCGGTGCGTTTGAAAAACGTGTAGATGCTGCGGCGATACAGAGCCTGGCCATCGTCGCGTTTGTAAAAGCGCGTGTTCGAACCAGCAAACCCGACCGGCTCCCAAATGTTCTCCGGCTGGTAAGGCTTGACTCCTTTGCCTCCCATCTCCAGATCGATCAGACCGCTGACCGATAGCGCGTTATCGCGAATCTGTTCGGCGTCCAGCCGGAAACGCGGCGCGCGTGCATAGAGTCGATTCTCGGGATCGCGGCGATGCACCTCCGGCCGGGCTTCGGAACTTTGCCGGAACGTCTTGGAGCACACGATCAACCGCACCAGCTCTTTGACGTTCCAGCCCGACTGCTGGAAGCGAACGGCTAGCCAGTCGAGCAGCTCCGGATGACTCGGCATATCGCCTTGTGAACCGAAGTCATAGCTCGTCTTGACCAGGCCGGTGCCAAAGAACTGTTGCCAGAAGCGATTGACCGCCACGCGAGCCGTGAGCGGGTTTTCGGGCTCGACGAGCCAGCGGGCAAGATCGAGGCGAGTCGCGCGGCCCTTCGGATCGGCCTTCTCCAGCGGCGGCAGGATCGCCAGCACATCGGGCTCGACCGGCTCGCCCGGTTTATCGTACGCACCGCGCAGCATGACAAAGCTAGGCCGCTGCATCGGCAAGTCTTGATAGACGAAGGTGCTCGGGATCGCGTCGGCAACCGCCTTGCGCTGCGCCTCGAGAGCTTTGCGTTCTCCGATCGCAGCGGCCAGCGCCGGCTTGGTCGCTGCGCAAACTTCCTGCAGATAATAAATGCGAAGACGCTGCTCCAATTCCGCAGCCGGACGCTTATCGGGGCCGTCCTTGGCGGCTTGCGCTAGCTCGCTCGGCAATCCCGGCGTGTCCTTGCCGGCGACCTGTTTCCACCACGCCAGAAACGACTGGGCGGGATCGCGAGCCGGATCGGTCGTGCCGAGTACGCCGACTTTATCCCAGAAGACCGTGCCGCCGAACTGCGTCAGGGCGAACCCTTTGAGCTCATCGCCAGCGGCCAGGCCGATTTTGTCAGCCGGAACTTCCAAGCGAACCCATTTGCCGGCCGCGGGCAGCTCGCCCATGAGCACGCGCTCGGTCGTGCCGGCGGCGCCCCAATCGATCGCGTTGTAGTCGCCCCACACGGCGCGATGCAGCCAGCCGTCTTTAAAAAACTGGACCATGATCGAGCGAGGCAAATCGGACGGATCGAGCCACACGTAGGCGAAGATCTTGGCTTGCGATGGCAGGCGCAACGGCATCGAGGCCTGATCCCATACATCTTGAGCCAGCCCTTTATCGGTGCGTTTGAGCGCCCGCTTGCCGCTGTATACCGGATTGTCCTTGGCAGCTTCGACGAACTGAGTCGGTGCGCCGGGCGAAGCTTGAACTTTGCCGCCGGCGGGAAAATCGTCTTCCAGCCAGACCGTCTCGGTCGCTTCAATCGCAGGGGCCGGAGTCCCAGCGGCCGGAATTGCAGTGGCCGGAATTGCAGTGGCCGGATCGACATACGCCACTTCGGCCGTCTTGGCATCGATCTGTTTTTGCTTGTCGGCGATCTGCGCGTCGAGCGCCGTCAGCTTCTCGCGCTCGACCGCCGTTTCGAGCTTGAGCACCGGCGGCGTCAGCAGCGCATTGCCGTCCATCGCCGGATCGGCTGCCGAATTGAAGAAGGCATAGAACGAGTAAAACTCTTTCTGAGTGATCGGATCGAACTTGTGATCGTGGCACACCGCGCATCCGCCGGTCAGCCCTAGCCACGTCTGCATCGTGGTACTAGCGCGATCGACTGCGTAGCGATAACGCAGTTCTTCATCGATCGAACCACCTTCGCTGGTCGTCACATTGCAGCGATTGAAACCGGTGGCCACGCGCTGGTCCATCGTCGGCTCGGGGAGCAGATCGCCGGCGAGCTGTTCGATGGTGAATTGGTCGAAAGCGAGATTGCGGTTGAACGCCGAGATCACCCAATCGCGATAAGCCCACATCTGCCGTTCGTTATCGAGGTGCATGCCGTGCGTATCGGCATAGCGAGCCACGTCGAGCCAGTGCCGAGCCATCTCTTCGCCGTAGTGATTGCTCTGCAAGTAGCGCTCAACCATCTTCTCATAAGCGTCCGGAGCCTGGTCGCTGAGATACGCGTCGACATCGGCAATCGTCGGCGGCAAGCCGGTCAGAGCGAAGGCCACGCGGCGGATCAGAATTTCTCTTTCCGCCTCGGGGGCCAAGTGCAGCTCTTCTTGCTCCAGCCGCTCGACGATGAAAGCATCGATCGGATTGGCCGCCAGAGCCTCCCCACGCGGCGGTTCGGTAGCCACGGGACGTTCAAAGGCCCAATGCTTCTGGTAAGCCGCCCCCTGCTCGATCCAGCGTTTGATGATGGCTTTTTCTTTTGCCGTCAAAGCCTTGTGGCTGTCCGGCGGCGGCATCACTTCGGCTTCGTCGCTACTGTTGATGCGCCGCCAGACTTCGCTGGCCTCGAGATCCCCAGGCACGATCGCTCGCGTGCCATCGCGGTCGCCCAGTGCCCCATCGGATGTATCGAGCCGCAAATCGGCCTGACGCTTCTTGGCATCAAATCCATGGCAAGCAAAACATTTGTCCGAGAGGATCGGCCGGACGTCCGCATTGAAACCGACCGGATGCGGCTCCGCAGCCAGAGCGGCTGGCTCAGTCACTAGGCCAGCGGCCAGCGCGGTGCATGTCGCAACCATCCAGCTTGCCAAGCTGTGCAAGTGGCATTGTTTCATAAAGACATCCTCTGGCGGGAGAGCC
>JBQCEI010000525.1:0-2788 GCA_051960375.1 Aureliella sp.
TCCCCGAAGCGGGGCGAGGGGGAGACAGGAAAATAGTTGCGCTCGCCGATGTGAAATCTTCTCTCCCCTCGCCCCGCTTCGGGGAGAGGGGCCGGGGGTGAGGGGTCTTCAGCAGCGGCTATTATGCTGCTCGCCACCCCGGCATCAAAGCGCCTTGCGGATGCGATCAAAGCCGTCTTTGATCTCCGACCCGAGCAGCTTGACCGCTTCCCAAACGTCTTCGGCACTTTCGCCGACCGCTTGGCGCAGCGGCTGAGTTCGCCCGGTCAGCTCGGCGAGCTTGCCGTCCATTTTGTCCCACTCGTTCTTCGCCTCCATGCCGGCCAAGTGCATTTGCAAGCGCAGTTCATCGCGCTGCCGCTTGAGATCTTCGATGAGTTTGTGCACGCGATCTTGGGGCGGAGTTTCCATTTTATCGCTCACTACTGTATCGCTCTCTTCTAGTTGCTTTCTTCTGGGTTGCTGGCAGCAAGCGCTGCGTCAATCATCTGCGTCGGACGTCGGCCAGTCGGATTCAGGCCAGCGCTCGCCGCTCTCTTCTCCGTTTTCATCCTTGGCAACGGTCTCTTCACAAGCCCGTGTCATGGTGTGGCCGCAGCATTTCGGTGGCTCATCGTCCAGCTCGGCGTGCACCACTCGGCCACAATTTAGGCAGTGATAAATGCAGACATTGTGGATTTCCATGATTTCTTCCTCCGCCTTCAGTGGCTCTTCTTCGACAATTGCTTGGCGTTCTACGGGCGCGGCGCCAGCAGCCTTTTGAATTCATCAGCCGGCGCGCGTTAGCGTCCGGTTTCTTCGCAAACCGCGGCTAACGCCCTGCGGCTAATGCGCAGGCGGCTCATGACGCAGCTATATCGCCTTCCATCAAGGAAACGGAAGCACCATGCGTGCCGAAGGGAAAGTTTGTAATACTCTGCATTAATTGCAGCCGATGAATGATTCGCTCGTGGGAAAAACCACGCCACCAAGTGAGCGAAACCGCACAACCTGCGCCAAAAGCGTGCGGTTATGGCGAAGATTGCCAGCATTCCATTCCTTGGCTGCGTTGTATTCCTTTAACGTGAGCAAGCGCGCAACAAAGGCGCAATCCTCGCCGGTGTGGGCATTCTCACAAGTTCCGCGCGACGAACGCGCGTTTCGGCGCAGGGCGTGCATACCCGCCACAAACCGAATTCGATACCTTAGTGTCTTTGTGTCTTGGTGGTTCCCTCTCGTAGATCACCACAAAGGCACTAAGACACGAAGGAATGAGACAGGCCGCTCTGGCAGGTTCGTCCCTCGCTTACGCGTCGGGTTGCAACAGCGCCGGAGTCAAACCCAACTCTCTTCTCCCTACCGAGGAATCGCCGATGATCCGCCCACTCGTGACCAGCGTCGCTCTGCCTGCCATCGTCGCCGCCGCCTGGTTCGTCTGCGCTCAGCCCCCTGCCCCGGCGCAGCCCAACGGACTCAAGCCGTTCATGCAGCAGAAGCTCGATCACTCCAAGGCCATCCTCGAAGGATTGGCGCTGGAAGATTATCAATCGATCGCCAAGAACGCGCAAGATTTGAGCCTGCTCAGTCTCGAAAGCACTTGGAACGTGCTCTCGACTCAAGAGTATCTGCAGCACAGTCAAGACTTCCGCCGCGCCGTCAAACAGATTATCGAGGCGGCTCACGAAAAGAATGTCGACAAAGCCACGCTCGGTTACGTCGACCTGACGATCCGCTGCGTCGAATGCCACAAGTACCTGCGCGAGACGCGGAAGAATGGTAAGTAACATCGCGTAACGCATCTCTATGCCGCTCGATGATCCCAGCGCCGCGACTTTCTCGATACGCGGAGTGACCAAGACGTACGCGATGGGCGACGTGCTGGTTCAGGCGCTGCGCGGCGTGGATCTGGAGCTGCGCGGCGGCGAGTTCGTCGTCATCCTCGGGCCATCGGGAAGCGGCAAGTCGACACTGCTCAATATCATCGGCGGCCTCGACACGCCGACCGACGGCACCGTCGTCTACGAGACGCACAACCTGACTTCGGCCGACGAAGATGAATTGACGCTGTACCGCCGCGAGCACGTGGGCTTTGTATTTCAGTTCTACAACTTGCTGGCCGGGCTGACGGCGCTGGAAAACGTTTCCTTGATCGCCGAGATCGCGCAAGATCCGCTCGATCCAGTGGAAGCTCTCCGGCTGGTCGGGCTCTACGAACGCCGCAACCATTACCCGTCTCAGCTCTCGGGCGGCGAGCAGCAGCGAGTGGCGATCGCTCGAGCCATCGGCAAACGCCCCGATGTGCTGCTGTGCGATGAACCGACCGGCGCGCTCGATGTCACCACCGGCATCGTCGTGCTCGAAGCGATCGCTCGCGTCAACCGCGAGCTCGGCACGCTGACGGTCGTCATTACGCACAATGCGACGATCGCCGATATGGCCGATCGCGTCGTCTCGATGCGCGACGGCCGGGTTTCGGAAATTCGCACTAACGCCGTGAAGAAGCCGCCCCGCGAGCTGGTATGGTGACAGCCATGAAGACCACCACTCGGCTCTTGCTGGCGGATATCGCGATGATGTGGCGGCAAGGGCTGGCCATCAGCCTCTTGCTGGCCTGCGGCGTGTCCACTTGGATCATGACCACCAGCACGATGCGGTCGATGCAGATCAGCCGCGAGCGCTACTATCGCGAGTACCACTTCGCCGATGTGTTCTTGGAGTTGACGCGAGCCCCGGTAGCTTTGGCCGAGCGTTTCCGAGACATCCCCGGCGTAGTGCGGGTTGACACGCGCGTCGTCCGGCATGTCATTCT
>JBQCEI010000526.1:0-2179 GCA_051960375.1 Aureliella sp.
GGGGGCCGCATCCGCCGCTGGATCGATAACCCGCTGCCGCTGCCGCGGACCAACGAGATTCGCAGCAGCCGCGAGTTCGGCAGCATGTACGCCGAAGTTTCCGCGGCGCTCAACGAAGCGGTCGCGCCGGTCGAGTAAGAAGATTTTAACGCGGAGACGAAGAGAGGGCAGAGGAAGGACGTCCTGCGTGCACGAGCGTTACAAGCGGCAGTTGCGGATGCTCGTTTCGAGGATCGCCGACGCGCCGATCGCTTCGAGGCGTTCCATGACGCTGATCACGTCTTTGCTGCGGACCATCACCCGCACCGCGCACCAATCGCTATCCTCGAGCTGCGAGACCGTCGGCGACTTGAAGCCCGGCGTGATCGCTTCGGCGTCGGCCAGGTTGGCTCGCGGCACGTTGTACTCGAGCAGCGAGTAATCGCGGGCGATCACCACTCCCTCGAGGCGCCGAACGACGCGGTCGCACATATTGGCGTGCCGCGTCCGCGGATTCTGAATCAGCACCGTTTCGTAGCTGCCGATGTCGGTCAAGATGCGGAGCTGGTTAGCCGCGAGCGTCGAACCGGTTTCCACCAGGTCGACGATAGCGTCGGCTACTTTCAGTCCGATCATGATTTCGACCGAACCGGAGAGGTGGACCAGATGCACCTTGGCTCCGTGCTCGGCGAGAAACCGTTCGGTGACGCGCGGGAAACTGGTGGCGATGCGAGTGCCGTCCAGCTGCGAGCATTCTTTGATCGGCGAATTGTCCGGAACGCACAAGCTCAAGCGGCAGCGGCCGACGCCCAGCGGCATGCGGACGGCGATGTCGGCTTCGCTCTCGCTGACCAGGTCGCTGCCGGTGATTCCCAGGTCGATCGCTCCCTCGGCGCACAGGACGGGAACGTCGTCGGTTCGCAGGAAAACGACATCGATCGGCAGACCGCTGACGCGGGCAAACAGCGTTCGTTCCTGGCGGCGGAAATTCAAGCCGGCTTCATGCAACAGTTCGGCTGCCAGTTCGCTGAGCCGCCCTTTGCTGGGGACGCCAATTCTAAGATTTTCACTCATTCTGGTTCGTTTCTCTGTCGCTTTTCTTCCAGCCCCGAGGTGCCCTCGCGTCGCTCGAGTTCTTGGCGCACTTCATCGACCGTTACGCCGAAGCTGCCCAGGAGAACCCACAAATGGTAAATGACGTCGCCCGCTTCATAGACCAAGTGCTGCCGTTCGGCCAGAGCATCGACGCTCGACTGCGAACCGCCGGCTGCCTGAGCCGCTTGCAGGGCGGCGGCCGCCTCGACGACCTCAGCCGCTTCCTCGAGAACCTTTTCGCCCATCGCCGTCACCCCGCCGGTGATCAGCTTGGTCGTGTACGAGCCTGGCGGCAGGGTTCGAGCCCGATCGTGGATCTGAAGCATCAGTCGGTCGAGGACGTCGCTGGCTGACATGCGCAAGGATCCGCTTCAAAAGGCATGGGTTTAAAAAAGGCGCGGGACGGCGGCTAATCTCTGGCCACCTCGCATCGAGCTCTCCTCGCTCCAAAGTCCGCGCCGCACAAGCAGCGGTGTCTCGGGGCGGGGCGAGTGGCTAATCAAAATAGCTCAACAGGCCCAATATCGACAGCCCTAACCGCCCCGCCCTGTTAGCGGCCGCCACGCTTGCCGGGTAGGAATGTAACGAAAGTCACTGTTGAGACCTTTGCGTTCTTGGCGCACGCGGCGTCTTGGGCGGTAAAAATCGCCGAGGAGGAATCGAACGCAGCGAGCCTTGACGGTTTGAACAACTGGGAATCGAATGAGCTTTTTCCAATAGCCCGCGAATTTGCGGCGCGGCCACGCAAGAGCGATCTTTTCAGTCAATGCCTGAGACTCCCAACAACCTCGATGCGGTCTGGTGCCGACCACCGCTGGAAGCGTGCTACCTGACCGGACCAACCGCCAGCGGCAAGACTCCACTGGCGCTGGAAGTCGCCGAGCGGCTGGGAGCCGAGATCGTTTCGCTCGACTCGATGGCCATCTATCGCGGCATGGATATCGGCACGGCCAAACCGTCGGCGGCCGATCGAGCTCGCGTGCCGCATCACTTGCTCGACATCGTCGAACCAACCGAGACGTACAGCGTTTCGTGCTATGTGCAGGCGGCTCACGAGGTCGCCGCCGAGATCGCCTCGCGGGGCAAGCGGGTTCTGTTCGTCGGT
>JBQCEI010000527.1:0-5366 GCA_051960375.1 Aureliella sp.
CCGATCGATCAACCGGTATGCCGCGCGCTGGGACGCTACTGCGACAGCTGCCTGCTGCTGCTAGGCCCCGAAACCTGCGCCAGCCCAACTTGGCTCAAGCGCCACATCGATCACTTGGCCCAGTGCGACGCGCAACTATGCGGCTCGATGGTGATCGCGAGTCAGGCATCAGGCGTCAGGCGTCAGGCCACAGGCTGAGGGCAGGCTTCTGGCTTCAGGGCCGACGGCCCGTTATTCCTTAGCCCAGCCCGGCAGGGCTGGGACGGGACGGGACGGATGAGCGTTTTACGGAGCGGTGTGCGGTCGCGAAGCGACTACCTGCCGGTCGCTGGCTGTCGCTTCGCGACCGCGCATTGTGAAAAGGGGTCAGGACTCTTTTTCCGCCGCGGCGAGAAAAGAGTCCTGACCCCTTTTCGAGGACCGCGGGCCGTTGGCCCTAGCAGGCGTCAGGCGTCAGGCGTCAGGCGTCAGGCTTCAGGCTTCAGGCTTCAGGCTTCAGCACTGATGCCTGATGCCTGATGCCTGAGGCCTGCCTGCCCCTGCCCTACTTCCTCTTCTGTCGCACGCGGCGGCTGTAGTTTTCGAGGAACTGCTGTTCCTTGGGGGTCAGGCTTGATTGGCCCTCTCGATAGATCTTATCCAGGATGCGGTCGGCTTCGATCTCGTCGCGCGACGGCGACTCTTCTTCGGCTTTGTGCACGCGCAGCTTCGGTTTGCGTTTGAAAGGATTGGCCAGCCGCAGTCGCTCGAAGCTCAAGGCTGCGAAGTTGAAGCCCGCAAAGTAATACACCGTGGCGAACAGAAAACCGGCAAAGTGGACGTCGTAGGCCACGCCACCGCCGCCTGTGGTGCCTGCGCCGCCGGTGCCAAAGACGCCGAGCACCACGGTGATTACGCCGACCACCCAGGCCTTCACCGGCAGCACGCCCCAGATCATCAAAGTCGCTTGCGGATAGTTGTAGACGAACAGCATCACCACTGCGATCACCGCTCCCGAGGCGCCGATGACCGCTTCGCTTTGCGGCCCCGGGGCGAGCACGCGGATGAGGCTGAAAAGCAAGCCGCCGAAGACAATCGTCAGCAGATAAATGCGCAGGAACTCCCAACGCCCGTACCGCTGCTCGACCGCTTGCCCCAGGAAGTAGAGCGAAAGCATGTTGAAGAGGATGTGCGAGGGGACGCGAGGAGCATGGACAAAGCCGTAGGTCAGCAAGCGATACCAATCCCAGGGGCGGAACAGGTCGCCCGAGCGGAGCTCCAAAAATTTGACGATGGCGTCGCTGCGGTTGGTGAAAATCAAATTGGCCAGCAGGACGACGACGTTGATGATGATCAGGTTGGTCACCATCGAATACCGGTCCCACGGCCTGAGAGACGGCAGGTCGTCTTGATAGTATCCGCGGTCAGAAATGCCCATAGTCTTCTTGCTTCAATCGAATCGGCTCCCGGCTCAAACGATCGCCGGCCGCTGGGATCCATCCGAGCGCGCGGAGCCGAAAATGCGCTTCGATAGGATATCAGGTGCGAGGGCTATTGGACCACCGGCCGCAGCGACTTGCAAAGCCTATTCCGGAAGAAGTCGGCGCGATTGCCAGCGGCAAACCGCCAGCCGCGCTGCGGGCGACGCCGCCACGGCCGTTTTTACCGCGGGGAAGTGGAAAGCACCGAGGAGTCTCCGCGTCTGGGCGGTAAAAAGCAGCACCCGCGCGATCGGCGCAAAACGGCTCGCCGAAGGCCGTTTGGCATCCCCGGTCCGAGCCAGATTTGCTAGAATGATGCCTTGCGAAAAGCCCCCAAAAACCTTGTGAAAAACGGGCAAACCAGCCGAGTCACCCCACCGTTCGGACCGGGGTCTGGCGCAGAGCTGACCTTTTTTGGAAAAACTTTTCGTGGCTCGATTTTCTTTTGAGCCCGCAGGAGCGCTGCCGCCACGCTAGTTGGCCGCAGCGTCCAGGGCTCGCGTGATAGCAAAGGAGCTGGGCGGTTGCCCAGAATCAAGCTCGGATGAGTGCCGACCAATCGTCAGAACGACCGCTGGATGAAAGTGCAAACGCATCGGCAGGCGATGCCATGGAGATGTCGCTGGACCGCAACGACTACTCGCCGGAAGACCTGAAGCACCTGAGCGACCTGGAGCACGTCCGCGCTCGCCCGGCGATGTATATCGGCGACACCGACATCAAGGGCCTTCACCACCTGGTCTACGAAGTCGTCGACAACTCGATGGACGAAGCGATGGCCGGCTACGCGACCTACGTCTCGGTGACGGTCAACACCGACGGCTCGGTCACCGTCGAGGACGACGGCCGCGGCATTCCGCCAGCCCGCCACGCACAACTGTCCGAACAGTTCGGCCGCGACATGAGCACGCTCGAAGGGGTGATGACCGTGCTCAAGTTCGGTGGCAAATTCGAAAAGAAAGCGTATCAGACCTCCAGCGGTCTGCACGGCGTCGGCGTGACCGTCGTCAACTTCCTTTCGCAGTGGTGCGAAGTGGAAGTCGAACGCGACGGTTACGTCTGGACTCAGAACTACGAACAAGGCGTGGCGACCGAACCGGTCCAGCGCGGCAATCCGTCGAAGCGCCACGGCACCAAGACGACCTTCAAGCCCGACCCGGCGATCTTCCCGGTCACCAAGTTCAATTTCGATACGCTCTACAAGCGCATGCAGGAATTGGCCTTCCTCAACAGCGGCGTCCGCGTCAAGTTCTTCGACCAACGCATCAACGAAGGGGACGAGTTCCTATACGAGCGCGGCATCGCGGAATTCGTCGAATACCTCAATCGCGCCAGCGACACTGTCCATCCCGACATCATCATGATCGAAGGCGAAGCCGAATCGGTCAATTACAAGGTCGCCCTGCAGTACTCGACCGAATACACCGAGAACGTGCAGTCGTACGTCAACAACGTGCACACGATCGAAGGAGGCACGCACGTCTCCGGTTTCCGCACCGCTTTGACGCGCACGCTGAACAACTACGGCAAGAAAGAAAACCTGTTCAAGGACTTGGCGCCCACGGGCGACGACTTCCGCGAAGGTTTGACCGCCGTGATCAGCCTCCGCGTGCCGCATCCTCAGTTCGGCGGACAGACCAAGACGAAGCTCGGCAACAACGAAGTCGAAGGCATCATCAATACGGCCGTCGGCGAGGCCTTGCAGAAATACCTCGAAGAGAATCCGCGCAACGCTCGGCTGATCTTGAAAAAAGGCATGCTCGCGGCCGAGGCTCGCGAGGCGGCTCGCAAGGCCAAAGACTTGCTCCGCAAACGCAAAGACGCCCTCGGCGGCGGCGGCTTGCCCGGCAAGCTCCGCGATTGCATCAGCAACAAGATGGAAGAATGCGAACTGTACCTGGTCGAAGGTGATTCGGCAGGTGGCAGCGCCGAAGGCGGACGCTTCCGCGACTTCCAGGCCATCCTGCCGCTCCGCGGTAAGATCATTAATGCCTACAAGAGCCGCGAAGACAAAGT
The DNA here is from genome assembly GCA_051960375.1 of Aureliella sp. Lineage (GTDB taxonomy): Bacteria > Planctomycetota > Planctomycetia > Pirellulales > Pirellulaceae > Aureliella. Next base: position 3,477 of record JBQCEI010000527.1, read on the forward strand.
GCTCGGCAACGAAGAAGTGCAGAGCATGATCCAGGCGATCGGCAGCGGCATCGGCGCCGACCAGGACATCGGCAAGCGGCGCTACGACAAAGTCATCATCATGACCGACGCCGACGTCGACGGTTCGCACATCCGCACCCTGCTGCTGTGCTTCTTCTATCGGCAGATGTACCAGCTCGTCGCCGGCGGTCACGTCTACCTGGCCCAGCCGCCCCTGTTCCGCGTGCTCCGCGGCAAGAAGGATCGCTATTACGTTCAGTCCGAAGACGAGATGAAGGGGCAACTGCTCGAAAAGGGGCTGAGCGACAGTTGGCTCGAGACCGAAGATCATCGCCGCGTCGAAGGCGAGCAGATGCGGGCCCTGTGTAAAGCGCTGGCCGGCGTCGAAGATGCGCTCATCGCCCTCGAGCGGCGCGGCATCAGCTTGCGAGCCCACGCGGCGCGGATGGTCGACAACCGCTTGCCGATCTTCCACCTGTCGGTCGGCAACGAAAGCCAGTGGTTCATCACTCGCGAAGCCCTGACCGAATACCTGAACGCCCACAACCTGGCGATCGACAGCCGCGGCGACGAACGCGGTCAGCCACCAGCCGATGCCAACGGCAAAGCCTCTGCAAACGGCGCTCAGGGCGACGGCGCTGAAGTGCACGTGCACCTGGATGAACTGCACGAAGTGAAGACGATCAATGCGGGACTGAAGGAACTGGAAAGGCACGGCTTCGGCATGCAGGACCTGATTCCTCAGGAACGCACCGGATCGACCGAATCGAAGTTCTATCTGCATCGCGACGACACGCAAAAGGGCATCGAAGACTTGCGAGCGTTGCTCTCGGCGGTTCGCGAGGCGGGCGAAAAGGGATTGCAGGTCACTCGCTTTAAGGGTCTGGGCGAAATGAACCCTGAAGAGCTTCGCGAAACGACGCTCGATCGGGCCAACCGCACGCTCGTAAAAGTTTCGCTCCAGGATGCGGCTTCGGCCGACGAGATGTTCCGCGTGCTGATGGGCGACAAAGTCGAACCGCGACGCGCGTTCATCGAGAAGCACGCCCTCGACGTCCGCAACCTCGACGTGTAGGAAAAGAATTTTTACCGCGGAGGCGCGGAGAGCGCGGAGGAGTTTTTACGACGGCAGTTCGCGGAATCGGTAGCCGACGCCGCGGACGGTTTCAATCGAGTCGGCCAGCGGGCCGAGCTTCTTGCGCAGAGCGCGAATGTGAACGTCGATTGTCCGCTCGAGCACCAGCGTATCTTCGCCCAGCGCTGCGTCGATCAGTTCGCTGCGATCGAAGGCGCGGCCGGGCTGGCGGACCAACGTCTCAAGCAGGCGAAATTCGCTGCGCGTCAAGTCGACCTGCTGATCGTCGACCGTCACGCGGTGCCGTCGCCGATCGATCGTGATGCGGTCGCTGGAGATCACTTCATCGTCCAGGCGCTGAGCCGCATCGCGGCGGCGGCGCAGAGCCCGAATGCGTTCCAGCAGCACGCGGACGCTAAAGGGTTTTAAGACGTAGTCGTCCGCTCCGACTGAAAAGCCGACCAGCTGATCGACCTCTTCACTCTTGGCCGTCAGCATGATGATGACGCAATTGCGAGTTTCAGTCGCAGCCCGCAACTGACGGCACACTTCGATGCCGTCGACCAACGGCAACATCACATCCAGGATGACGATGTCGGGCGTCTTCAGCTTGGCTTGGACCAGTCCGTCGCGTCCTTCGTAGGCTCTTGATACTTCGTAGCCTTCGCGCGTCAGGTTGTAGTCGAGCACCTCGGACAGCGCGTGGTCGTCCTCAATGATCAGGATCTTGGTCGCCATAAAAGTTGGGCTCAGCTCATTTTTTACCGCGGAGGACGCGGAGAGCGCGGAGAAGAGAGACAGAGCGACTTGAAGTT
>JBQCEI010000528.1:0-3157 GCA_051960375.1 Aureliella sp.
AGAGGATTCCCCCGAAGCGATGACTGGCAATTGAAAACTCATCGGATCAACACGTCCTTCACGAGAGACGAAACTGCGGTTTTACCGCGGAGGCGCAGAGAGCGCGGAGAAGCCTCTGCGCACTCCGCGTTCTCTGCGCCTCCGCGGTAAAAAAACCGGGCCGGCAAACTACCTTCGGCCGTGGGTCGCCGCGGGTGCAAACTTTGCTAAAATTTTACCCATCTGCGGGCATTCCCGCTATGAAGGGCATTCCCGCTCTGAACACTTCGCTCCCACGGCTGCCGTTTTGCTTTGAATAAAAAACCCCAACCCACTCAGAAGCAACCCCACAAAGCTGGCAAAGCGGCCGCCTCGGCCATGCCGGTGGCGCGGATCGTCAGCGATAACCGCAAAGCCCGGCACAAGTACGAGATTCTCGACTCGATGGAGTGCGGCATCATCCTGCAAGGTAGCGAGGTCAAGAGCCTGCGCAATGGCAAGTGCCAGCTCGATGAAGCCTACGGGCGGGTGAAAGCGAACGACTTGTGGCTGCTCGGCTGCGACATCGCCCAGTACCCGCAAGCGACTTTCTGGAACCACGAGCCGAAGCGCCCGCGCAAGCTGCTAGTCCACAAGCGGGAGTTTGCCAAGTTCGCAGGCCGCGCCAAGGAAAAGGGGCTGACGTTGGTTCCGCTGCGGATGTATTTCAACGAGCGGGGCATCGCCAAAGTCGAACTCGCGTTATGCAAAGGACGTAAATTGCATGACAAGCGCGAAAAGCTGAAGAAGGCCGATGCGCAGCGCGACATGCAACGCGCCAGCCGCCGTCGCTAATCCGCGCCCGCCGCCCCAATTGCCGATTCATCAGCCGCAGGGCGTTAGCCCGCGGTTGGAGGACAACGTTTGTGTGGCACTGGCTATGCCAGTGCTCTTTTTTCGAAGTTTACCGCTTTGAGCCTCCCCAAAATGCTCCGATGGCGAACTGTCTTGCAGTGTTTTTTGGCCGAGGTTGATCTGCACTGGAACGCTTTACCGGTCCTCCTGACGCTTCAACTTCGAAGCAGAAGACACTGGCATCGCCAGTGCCACACTATGAAGGCGCTCGCGGCGAGTTGCCCCCTCGCTCACGCGTCGGGTTACCAGGGAAGAAACCAGACGCTAACGCGTGCCGGCTGATGAACACAGAATACTACACTGATAAATCCTCTGGGCTTGTCTCCATGCTGCACCTTGAAAACCTCGTCAAATCGTTTCGTTTGCCCGACGGCAAGGTGCTGCGAGTGCTCGACGTCCCGAGCTTCTCGATCGCGCCGGCCGAGCAGGTGATCTTGCTGGGCGAAAGCGGCGGCGGCAAGACGACGCTGCTCCACTGCATCGCCGGCATCATGCAGCCCACTTCGGGGACCATCACGCTCGATGGCGTCGAAGTGACCAAGCTCAGCGAAGCGGGTCGTGACCGCGTGCGCGCCGCCAAGATTGGCTACGTGTTCCAGACCTTCAATCTCTTGCCAGGTTTCACGGCGCTGGAGAATGTGCGGCTGGGAATGACCTTTGGCGATGGCCGCCACGACCTCGACCGCGCTCGCTCGTTGCTCAACCGCGTCGGCCTGGGCGACCGCGAACATCACCGGCCGGCTCAGCTCTCGGTCGGACAGCAACAGCGCGTCGCCGTGGCGCGCGCTCTGGCCAATCGCCCCAAGCTGCTGCTGGCCGACGAGCCGACCGCCAACATCGATCCTCAAAACCAACAGCGAATCATCGATCTGATTCGCGAAACGTGTCAGGAAGAGCAAGTCGCCATCCTCATGGTGACGCACTCGCTCCATGTCGCCGAGCAGTTCCCGCGCGTCGAGCGCCTCGAGACGATCAACCGCGCCCTGGCCTCTGCCTTGGCCACCGACGACTGAAGGAAATTTGCAGCATGAGTTTGTTCAAGATCGCATGGCGCAATATGCAGCAGCGCGGCCTGGCCACGGTGCTGACGATGATCGGCATGGGGCTGGGCGTCGGCCTGGTGGTGCTGGTGCTGAGCATCGGCTGGCTGATTCAGACCTCGTTCACGCGCAACAGCAACGTCGGTTACAACCTGATCGTCGGCGCCAAAGGCAGCCCGCTGCAACTGACGCTCAACACGGTGTTCTATCTCAGCCGCCCGATCGAAGTTTTGCCTTACGAAGAGTACCTCGAGTTCCTGCCGGCCGAAGAGCGGCAAGCGGAAATCAAGCGCATCGGCGGCAAGATCGCCGAGCCGGATCGCGCCGGCCACTATGGGCCTTACATGAAGGGTGGCTTTGCCATCCCGGTGTGCTTGGGTGACTACTACGGCCCGTTTCGCGTCGTCGGTACCAAGCCCGAGTTTTTTGAGAAGCTGCGTTACGGCGCCGACAGCGATCTCCCGTACGAATTCGCCCAAGGCCGCAACTTCGTCGATTACTCGGAAGAGAACGGTTACTACGAAGCGGTCATCGGTTCGCACGTCGCCGAAGAGATGGGCACCAAGATCGGCGACGAGATCAAAACCACGCACGGCGATCCCGAAGGGGAAGGGCACGGACAAGGTTTCAAAGTCGTCGGCATCCTTAAGAGCACCGGCACGCCGAACGACCGCGCGGCTTTCATCAACATCGAAGGCTTTTACTTGATGGAAGGCCACGCCCGCGCGATCGAACCGGCCGAACTGGCCGAGCAAGAAAAATCTTCCGTCGAGGCCACGACGGCTGCGAAGGCTCAGCCGCCGCGCTTGCCGCTGGAAAAGCGCGACATCACCGCCGTGCTGGTCAAACCGGCCAGCGGCATGTACGCCATGAGCATGGAGCGAGCGATCAACAAGAGCTTGCGAGCTCAAGCCGCTTCACCGATTCGGGAGATCTCGACGCTGCTGGAGAACTTCGTCAGGCCGATCAGCGAAGCCCTGTTGGCTCTGACCGGCGTCGTCTGCCTGGTCAGCGCCATGAGCATTCTGGTCAGCATCTACAACTCGATGAACGAGCGCCGCCGCGACATCGCGGTGATGCGAGCGCTCGGTGCGCGGCGCGATGTCGTCATGTCGATCATCCTCATCGAGTCGCTTTTGATCGCGCTCATCGGCGGCGGCGTCGGTTGGCTGGCCGGACATCTGATCGGACTGCTCGCCAGTCCCGCGGTCGAGTATCGCACCGGCATCCAGATGGGCTTGCTC
>JBQCEI010000529.1:0-4430 GCA_051960375.1 Aureliella sp.
AATCCTGGTCCGGTATGGAAATCAAATGCAGGAGTTCCTTCACGAATACTTGCGCGCAAGCGGCCGACGGCTCGTCGAGCCAGGACACGTCGTCCTTGCACCACCGTGCGGAACGCCCTTTCAAGCGGTTTGCCATGCCGTCGCGATCGACGTGTTCTACGATACGAGCGCTGACATGATTCGAGCGACGTACGAAGTCGCCATCCGCGAGCTAGCGGCGGCGGGCTGTCGGACCATTGCGGCTGCCTGTTTGGGATGCGGCTACGGGCGCTGTACAATCCCGTTGTTCGTGGGTGTGGTGCGCGACCTATTGCCGCTCACTTTCAATGGAGTGGACGCTGTGATGTTCGCATCGACGAACCGTGACTTGACCGACGCGATTGCTGCTGCGATCGACGCTGCCGGCAACTGACGAGCGAAGCTTCCGCCGGCGTCATGCTCAAGAGTCGAATGTTGGCACGCATCGCGACGCTTCCTCTCAAGCCAGACCACCGAGCACATGAGCGAAACATTTTGCATTGCACGTGTTGGCGAGCTGGTCGAAAGGGCTGGCGATTGCGACATCGAATTTGTAAGCACTGAGCTGCAGGATGCAGATTCCGTTATCCGTTTCTTGCAAAACACCTACGATCGCTTTGCGACCTATCTGGCCGATCGCAATGCCGAATGTTCAGAGGATGAACGGATCGACCCTTTAACCCTCGGCGGCTTTGGCGTCCAACTGACGAACCGCTTCGGCGATGAAATCGAGATCGGCCTGGGCCGCAGGTTTTGCGTGTTACTACGTCTCAAACCCCAGCCGACGACGATGTATCGCAATCCCTGCCAAGGCGATGGCTTTCTAGTATTCTATCTTGACGGCTGGCACTACACGGAAATCCCAATGTCAGATTTGATCACGCGAGACGAATGCCTGAGCCATTTGCAAAGTTGGCTCGATGCAGGCATATTTCCGACCGATAAGTGCGAGATGAAGACGGAGCATTTCTAATTTAGGGGCTTCGGGCCTTCGCGGGAATCAAGGCAGTTTTGGGCTCACGCGAAGACGCGAAGGCGCGAAGAGTGAACGCAAGCGTAACTTTCATCTCTATCCTGCTCAGCGTTCTCACGCTTGCGGGCTGCAACAATCATCTTGAGAACACCATGGCACCGAACCCGTTTCAGCCACCAACTGGCACTGTTGGCTCCAAAGAGCGTGTATCCAAATTCTTAGGATGGGCGCTCGCGATATGTTATGTGGTGCCGTTGCTGATCGTCAGTACTTTCATGAATGAAGCGGGGTGGTACGGCACCGGAACGTCCGGGTTGCTACAGGGGTTGATGCGAATCACCGCATTCTTCACTGGCATCGGATGTGCCTACTATGTTCTCGCTTTTGGTACGCTGATTCAGAAATTTGCCGCTGCTCCGGCCGCCTTGGGGTACACCGCCTTAGTGCTCGGAATCGTTTGGGACACGTACTTTTAGAGTGATTGTGACCTGTAAGAGCGCTTGGGTCAGCCCACGAAGACGCCGTAAGGAACGCAGCCCCAGGTAAGTGATTGATAGGTATGTCGGCCCTGAAACGTGTCGCACGTATTGCAGATGGCCAACCCCGCGAGCGACGCGAGCGCTACCGCTCGTACTCTCACATGAAGCCCAATCAAATTCAGTTTACAGCTCGTGTCATCATCGCCGCTTGCGCCGTAACGGCCGTAGCCGTTGTGCTGGCCCTGTGCTGGATTGAGCCCTACGCGATTATGGCGACTTATCCCAATGGCCAGCGCGCATACGAACAATGGGAACGCAGAACGCTGACGGGCAAGATAGAACATATCAAAACGGTTCGCTGGTTCCCCGATGGGAAGCCGGCCTTTGAAGGCAGGGCAGCGGGCGGCGGCGGGACGTATTGGGCACCCAATGGAAAGCGTTTTGACGGGGCCGACCGTGACGCTTTGCTTGAATGGTACCGACAGTATGGCCGTTTGATCGACGGCCATCGTGAGCCCACTCCGCGTCCGCACGCTGCGTTGCTAGAATGGCTGAATCGCCAGTGAAGTTGGGCTTTGCTGGGATCATCGGCTCAACCGCTTTCGGCTGAGTCTTCGCCATCGCTACCCGGATGATACTCAGATGACGAACAACCCATACGCATCGCCCGCGACCGACATAGGACCTTCCGAGGAAGCAGCTTTGCGTCCGGGCGATCGAACATTAGCGGGCATTGCCAGGCCGACGTTTGTGGCTTGGGAGCGCCTTCGCGTAATCTATGTCATCCTGCTGGCTGTGTTGACGGTGTCGCTTGCGGGTTCAAGCATCACGCGTATTCGGACCATTGTCGTGATCCTAGAAGGGGCGATCATTGCCAATGTTTGCTATTTCGCTGGTCCGATCGGTGAAACCTATGTCCGCTGGCTCGGCTATGACGGCAAGTGGTTGCGAGGGTTTCTATTCGTTGCCGGTACGCTGTTCACCGCAATCCTGGCGGTAGTTGCAATGGCAGGGACGCTTCTTCCCGATCAGAACTGATCCGGTTTTAGAACGCGACGGTTAAATCATGGCGGTCTTAGGCGTCAAGAACGCCGGTTTTTGGCGCTTCACCAATCCCAGCTAGCAATGCTATCGTCAGAATTGGCGGTTGCAAGTATGAACTCGAATAGCACAAGGCTTCGACTGCGGTTCTCCCTGCGCAGTCTGCTACTCGTATGCTGCACCATTGCGATCCTTATCGCGTATCGGCAGTCATTGGTTGACTGCTATCACCGTATGCAGATTTACGCTTTGACCCATGGTTACTGCAACGGGACCTGGCAGCGAATAGTTGCCAGGGTCGAATATCACTACTCCGCACTGGCCGATTCGGGATCCGTTGCAAGAGTATCCCGAAAATTCGTCGGGGCGACGGCTCCCGACCTTTCGCGAATCATGCGGCTGCCTAACCTGCCACCGCATCAGTTCGTCTCAGTCGAACGTGGCACAAAGACTACGGTCAACGTTTATGCTGATCGAGCGGATGAGCAGAAGTGGGCGGTCATCCTGGAATCGCTTGGCCCGTGACGTGATGAGTTTGGATGATCGAGCGCGGCAATGGAATGAAGCGATCGCCTCCGCCAACCGCGTTATGGCAGGCGTCGGCCGGCACGAGACCCTAACGTTGATCGGAAGCCCCGGATGAAGCCGGAACTGGACAGTCTTATCCGACAATTTCGTGACGCTCAAGATATCGCGGTTTCAGTGATAACCGAGGTGCTGCGGATTCCGCTTCCGAGGTCGGGACCTGATTGGGTTAAGTACTGCTGGGCGACGGAATTGCAGAAACGGCGGGAACTGGGCGGCATCCCAATCTATGCTCACGGCTTCGGCATTGAACTGAGCATCGGCTCGCTGAAGATCGATTTTGATTGGGGCCCGAATGGTGAGCCAGACGGGTTTGACGTATGGCGACTCTACAATTTCACGCTGGACAATAGCACGGGCGTAGCGTGTACGCACGAAGAGGTCCTACAATGGGTCGATGAGGCGTACGCAATCGGCGAGCTTCAGCGGAGCGGCGACACCTACTTCGATCCGCGCCGGCGGGCTCTCGCGGCACCAAGCGTCGACGAACCAAGCGATGCACGCAAGCCGCCGAACGGTGCGTCTTGAGCCCGGAGTGGCTCACTCCGGCGGCTGGATGAGCGCCGCATGCGTCCATGGCGAGGCTTACCAAAATGAACCTTATCGAGAAACTGTTCGGACGTAAGCCGGGTGAAAGTCCGCCTGATGTGGCGTCGATGAGTATCGACGACGTTTGGGAGGAATTCTGCAGGACGGTTCGTCCACCCCGAGGCGATTTGCTGATTCGCACCCTACAGCGACAGGAGAATGCGGCGGCTCTTCGGTGGCTCCAACCTCCTGCGGACTGTCCGATGGCCAAGGGAACGATGCGTGCGCTGGTCGATCTACAGCGGAACCGCACTTGGAAGGCACTGGACAACTTAGCTCTTGTCTATCGGGGCGACACCGAAAGCAATTTGCAGCCTCCGCAAGAAAGCCTCCATGCCCTAGCGAACCTTTGCGTGATACTGCAAATACCTGGTACTGTCTACTACAAGAGCGGGATTGCCGAGGATGCGGGCTTTGCGAAAACTGAGATCACCTTCGAGTAATGAAACTAGCCGTCTCGGGACGGTGATCGCGGCCGCTGGGTCATCCGTGGCCATCCTTTGCAACTGGGAATGTGTCCCGGAATGAAAAGTAATACGCAGCACTTACCGCCGGGCGACCTCGCACGACGTGCCAACTCTCTGGCGTTCTGGATGTCGATCATCTCTGCTGTAGCCGTCCTCGAAGCTCTCCTGCACGCTTGGCCCGTACAGATAGCGGTCATCTGCGTTATTCTGGGAATCGTATTCAGCCAGGACTGGTATCTGCGCGATGAGAGCGCGGACTTACGCCACCGTGGAGCGTTC
>JBQCEI010000530.1:0-6287 GCA_051960375.1 Aureliella sp.
TGATCCAGGTGATGGTCGCAAGCAACCGCCGGTCTTCCAGTGGCTCAAAGGTTAATAGACCTTTCTTGCGTTTCATTCGACGAGCCTGAGAATCGCGCCGAGACCACCAACGATGCCGAGCGCTTCTCTTTGACGATGCGGCCATGATTGCTCTAACCTTTTCTGAGTTGTTCTATCCGTCGGGCGACCGGGAAAATTCAGATACTTGTGTTAAAGGCAACGCTAAAGATAAGCAGCCGAGCGCCGGCTGAATAGGACTTCGCGCGACGCAACTGGCTTTAAAGTCCCGTGAGGGACGACAGCCCCATGCCGGTGCGCGAGCCACGGAAAGCGCTGGCCCCTCACGTAACAGACTGTAGAAGCCCTTAGCCGGCACGCGTTAGCGTCCGGTTTCTTGCTGACAACCGCGAGCTAAGGCCCGGCGGCTGATTCTTCGCTCTGGCACCACAGGACGATGAACTCCGTCTTGCCATCGCGATCGAGCGACACGACACTGGCGGGATAAAAGGCAGCAGCTTTGCGCCAGCTCTGTTGCTTTTCGTACTCTTCCTCGCTGATCAGCAGCGACAGATCCCACTGCCGCTCGAGCGCGTTGTCGCAAAAGACGGCGGTCAGTCTCGGCTCGGCTCTTCCGACGATCGCTTGCAGCAAACACAGTCGCCAGCCGCGGCCGCGATACTGCTGCACTTTCTCCGCGAACTCATCCACAGTCAATTCGAGATAGGTGTGATGCCCCACGCCGGGCCGATACACGACCGACAGTTCCCACGTTCGTGTTCCATCCGCTTCGTAAGCGCTCAAGCAGTTCGGCATGTAGCCTGCGTCGCTCAGTTCTTCGACGCGCTGTTGGATCGCATCAGCTTCGACCGGCCACGTGCTCCACAACGCGTTGTCCATCACCCAGAGCGCGAGCGAAGTCGATCCCGCAGCTGCATCGGTTGTATTCGCTGCATCGCCCGAATTGTCGTCGTCGCGAGCTTCGCCAGGCGGGATGGTCATCCGCCATGCCGGCCGGTGGGAGCTTCGCATCTCATGAAAATCCTTTTCGAAGTCGCTGGTCAAATGCACTTCCCAGGGAGCGGGCGAAGACTGAAGGCTGGCGACTGCGTCGAGCTGCGGCGGCTGGCTGCCGTGCCGAACACCGATCGCATGCGGCACGAAAGAAGGAGGCAAGTGATCCAGCCACTCGCGCAGTTCGGTGAGCGTGGCTCCGTGAATCTCGACAAAGTCGGTCGTCTGTGGCACAGTTCGTTTTCGCCCTGCGGCTATGGCACTTTGAGCAGCGCTCCAAGGCAGAGCCGGCCGGACGCCGTCGGCATAGATCGGAACGGCGTGCGGGTCGGTGGCGAACCGCGCGGCCGAGAGGCACTCGCCGGCGGAGTAATGAAAATCGCCCCCTTTGGTGATGCGCTGCCCTGTTGGCTCTTCCGTTCCGAGCGGGTCGAGCACGATGTTTTTCTTCAAGCATTGTTCGTAGTAGCCGTATGCCCAACTATCTTGAACCCACTCGTTGACGTTGCCGTGCACGTCGAACAAACCGAACGGATTGGCCGCGAGCTGGCCGACTGGTGCCGGATAGCGCCGCGTGCCGCCAAAGTGAGCGGCTTTCTCCAGTTCGTCGGCGGGGTTGCCGGTCCAGTAGCGCGTGGCCGTGCCAGCCCTGCAAGCCATCTCCCACCGGGCCTCGGTCGGCAAAGCGTAGCCTCGCACCGAGCTGGCGATGCACGCCTCGCCCCCTTCGAATGAATATGGCGATTCCAAGCCGTCGCGCAGACTGAGCATCCGGCAGAACTCGGCTGCGCGATCCCACGAGAGTCCCTCGACAGGAAAGTTCAGCGTATCGACGCCGGCGACTGCCTCGGCGGCTGCCCCGGTCGCCGAGAAGGCTGAAGGGTTGCGCGACATGACGCTTTCGAATTGGTTCTGCGTCACTTCGGTGGTCGCGAGATAAAACGGCTCGGTGATGACCACTTGATGCTTGGGGCTTTGACTGCGAATGCAGCTCTCCCAAAAAGGCATTCCATGGGCGGCTGACAATTGCTGGGTGCTTTCTTCAGGGTCGCAGCCCATCGCAAAGCCGCTCGGTGGAATTAAGCGGAATCGAATGCCGGCCGAATTGGTGAATTCGACGGGCAATCGCAGATAGTCGGCCCAGCGCTGCTGCAACTCTTTGGCGGTGTTGGCATCAAACGGTTCCATCACCAGCGCGGGAGCATCGCCTGGCATTTTTTGCCAAGGGGCTGAAGCGTGCCTGGCGTCCGATTGCAAAGAGCTGCGCGCAAGCGGCGAAGCTGTTTCGGCACTTGAGCCGCGAGGATCGGCGGAGGGCCGCGACATCCACGGTCGCCACAGTCCTATGCCAATGATGAGCGCAAATAATACCAACAATGCTGGGTAGGGCCACCTCATAAAGCGCGAGAGAGCTAGTGAACCGCTGCGGCGCGCTGGCTTCTTTCTTACTTCGGTGTGCTGCAAGCGTTGGAGAGCGGCCTGCTCGCGAGCTTGCTCATTTTGCAATAGATCGGCTTCGACCTGATCGAGAAAGTCGGCCAGCTCCTTGGCTGAGCTGAAGCGCTCGTCGGGTTGCTTGGCGTGCAGCTTGCCGATCATCGCGCAGAGCCACTGGGGTGCCTCGGGGATGATTTCCCCGATCGGTCGCGGCACTGCTTCGCAGACGCGTTTGAGCACCGCCAGCGACGAGGAGGCTCGAAAGGGAGGCCGGCCTGTGACGACGACATACAGCACGCTGCCCAGGCTGAAGAGATCCGAGCGAGCATCCAGCGGCAGGCCGCGGGCCTGTTCGGGCGACATGTACATCGGCGTCCCGGCAACGTATCCCGATTGCGTCAGACTGGCATCATCGACCGTGCGCGCAAGTCCAAAATCGGTGATGATTGCCCTGGGCTGCGGCGAGCGCTCCAGCAGAATGTTGCTCGGCTTGATGTCGCGATGAATCAGTCCGAGCCGGTGTGCGGCTTCGAGTGCATGCGCGAGTTGTTTGGCCAGCGGAATGATCTGGTCGATGTCGAGCGGTCCGGCATCGTCGATCTTGTCTTGGAGCGTCATGCCATCGATGTATTCCATCACCAGGTAGGGAATCGGCTCTTCTTCAACGCTGTAGACGCTCACCACATTGGGATGGCGGATGGCGGCGCAGGCACGCGCTTCGCGCAAGAAGCGCTTGCGCGGCGGTGAGGTCTGCGCCAGATGAGGCTGCATCGCTTTGATGGCGACGATGCGTTGCAGCTTTTCGTCGCGAGCCCGCAGCACGATCCCGAACGCACCCTGACCCAGCACTTCCAATATCTCGTAATGGCCCAGACGCCCGAGCGAACCGGGCTGGTCCGATGGTTCGAGGAAGCTCAAACGGCTGTCCGGTAGCATGGTGGTAACGTGAGCCGTCATGGTGGATGCCGGGCCTTCAAAGGATACGACGTCGGAAGCGTTCGGTTCGAAGAGTTGTGTTGCTCCCTGCGAGGCCGATCCGGCCGCTCGATCGGGAGCGACATCGCCGGTCAGCGCCGGGGCTTCCAAAAAATCTCCGATCTCTCGAGCTGCCCGCAGCAGTTCATCCAGCCTCTCGCGCAAAGGGGCATCGCCTCGACATGCTTCGTCGAGAAAACGCCGCTGTTCAGCTTGGTCGGCGATCTCGACAGCCTGTTGGAAGAGCGTGCGTTCTCTCATAGAGGGCGTTCCGTGGATGAGCAGCTTGGGCGCTCAGATAGATATGCGTCGTCGACCGCCAAAACCCGCCAGATATTTTTATCGCTTTTTCACTGCACAGGTTTTCGGGTTGCGCCATTCTCGTAACCCGCGGCGACCTTTTTGAAGGTGCGCTCTTCTGGCGTATTGCCGGCAAGGCGTGAATCGAACGGCAGTTTCCGAGTTTTAGCGGTGGGTTTGTGATCTGATGAGATTTGACATTGGAGTGCGGTAATTCGTTTTAAGTCCCGGCAGGGACGGCAGCCCCATGCCGGCGGCGCAAGCCGCCGGTAGAGCCGGCGCCTCATCGATCATAAGTCCCGAAGGGACGACAGCTATTGTCGCGGGCTCGTCTTTGCGCTTCCTCTGTCGTCCCTTCGGGACTTACTTTCACTACGCTGATCCAATCCGGCGGCTTGCGCCGCCGGCATCGGGCTGCCGTCCCTACCGGGACTTAAAACGAATTACCGCAAACGAACGTCAAAACTTCTTAGGGAGAGCCGCGAAGCGGCCAAGAAGAAGAGCCTCAAAAGTGCAGTCAGCGGCTGCCGCTGGTGTTGCACCGCAAGGCACTGCTGTGCCACAGTTCGGCTCGCTGCCCTTTTCGTTGCTCAAGATTCCATCGGCCGATTGGCTTTTCGGCTGCGCGACTGCTTCAAGCTGCGAAGCAGCCAAGAAGTAAGAGGCAGTCAAGAAAAGAAGAGAGGATTTGCACTGCCGGCCGCTCTGAGAGACAGCGGCCGGCAGGGTTTGCGATTTGGCAATCAGTGCTTAGGAGATGTCGACCACGCAGGTCTGGGCCAGCAAGTCGTGGATGCACCGACGATCTTCCCGGAAGATAAAGCAAATATCGACGATGGCATAAATCGAACCGATGCACGGGATAGAGCTGATCAGTCCGTTGAGCAACAGACGCAGCAGAAATGAATGGACGAAGTCCGCCGGCCGGCCGGTGTTCACGTCGACGATCTGAGTCTTCATCAGGTACTTGCCGATCGTTTGACTGCGAGTGGCGAGCAGATAGATCTGCAGGACGAGCAGAGCGATGATACCTAGAAACATTAAGCCCGCGCCGACAAAGATCAACGGGTTAGGCGAGTTGCTGTCGCTGAAAGCTCCACCCACGCCCATCATCACGTACCCCGGACCGACGAACACGATACCGATCAATCCGTCGATCAAAGCCCCAAAGAATCGCTTGTCCAAACCCGCCAGAGGCTTGCTAACAGGCAAGGGATTGATCGCAGCAGCGGGGGCATAAGGATTGGAACCGTACGACATGTTTACCTCGTAAGAAGACTAGATTGGTTCGCTGGCAAATAGCCAAAGCCCGCCCGGGTTTACTTAACGCCGCTAGCGTCGGCTTCGCTGGATCTTTGCGTTACAGCTCTCTGGTTGACACGGCAGAATTGCGATCCGGTATCGTCAGCCCTCTGCCTACCGCATGAGCAGCCACCGTTTAATCGCTACAGTCCGCCTAAATCCCGCCCGCCTACTTTCGATTCGAAGCATCCCATGCAAGGGGATTCACCATGCTGAGAAGCTTAGCTCATTTTCTCGTAATCGCAGCCGTCACCGCCGTGGGCACAGCGCGAGCCCGCGAGCCTACCGTGGAGTGGAAGCAAGTCACTGCGGCAGCCGGCTGGCAACCGCGCGACTCGCAAGGCGAAGTGGTCTTTGACAATCGCATGTGGATTTTCGGCGGCTGGTTCAATTCCTACAAAAATACCGTATTGGCATGCGCCGCTGCCCGGGCAGCTCGATGGCAAGCCTGCTACCTGCCCGCGCCGTTCTGCTTATGAATTTCGGCGAAGAGCCATGTGCGGGCGTATGTCCACAGCCGTTCGGCCGTCCGCGTCGAGATCCCCAGCGCGGCGGCGGCCTGGGCGTTGGTCAGTCCCGCAAAGTAGCGATACTTCACGAGCTCTGCCGCAGTCGGCTCCGCTTGAGCAAGCTTGGCGAGGGCTTCGTCGAGAGCCAACAGAAGTTCGCCGTTCACATGGGCCGAAGCGGCCAGATCGATCGCCTCGATCGCCTCGAGTGGTTGGCGGCGGAAGCGTCCGCCGCGTTTGAGCCGCTTCTTGCTGCGGGCATGATCGACCAGCACCCGCCGCATCGCCTCGGCGGCCGCGCCGAGGAAATGCTGCAAGTTATCCCAGCTCGCCGCCTCGGCCTCCGAGCCGGTCAAACGCAGATACGCTTCGTGGACCAGCGCCGTAGCCTGCAGCGTATGCCCGGCCGACTCGCCGCGCAGCTTCGCGGCCGCCAGCTCGCGCAATTGGTCATAGACCAGTGGCAGCAACCGCGCCGACGCTTCGCGATCCCCATTGCCCATCCGCTCCAGCAGTTCCACCACACTACCCATGCACGACTCCAAAAAGGGGTCAGGACTCTTTTTCGCGCGTTAGCTCGGCTCAAGCCCATTTTTTTACCGCGGAGGCGCGGAGAGCGATCGCTTACCGATCCGACCTCGGCACCGCCTTGCGAATCAGGCGTGTCTCGATACTCTTCCTCACATCATCTGGCACCGAGTCCACCCGGTGCAGCTTTTGAATGCAGTGCTGCTTCATCGGGTCGAAGCGAGC
>JBQCEI010000531.1:0-2065 GCA_051960375.1 Aureliella sp.
GGGCGTCATCGGACGTTGGGTTATGGACAGAGTTCATCAGGTTTTCCAAGCTCCCTAGGATCAGAGCCGACAAACTCTGGTGAGCCGGTGAGCACGCCTTGGAACGCGCGCACCGGTTCGCCGATGGCGATGCCGTTGTGATCGACGCAAAATTCGCGGATCGTACGCTCATGACGCCCGGTGCGTTTCTTGATCACCGAGATCGCCTGACGGACCTCGCCCATCGCTTCAAAGTAACGCATCAGGATGACCGTGTCAGCCAAGTAGCTGGCATCGACTGAGCCTTGGACGTTGCCGCCGATCAGGCCATGCTGAGCCATCACCAACAGCGTCGTCACCCCTTGTTGGCCGAGATAGGTCAGCAGCTCATGCAGGTGCAGAGTGAGGTAGCGCTCACTCGGCATGGCGTTCAGAAAGCCATTCAAGCTGTCGATCACCACCAATTTCGATTGGTCCCTCTCGACGGCCTGCCGCACCGCATGCGCAAACTCGCCGGAGGAAAGTTCTGCCGGATCGATCTGCCGTGCGCTCATGCGGCCCGACTTGATCTGTCCCTCGATATCCATGCTCATGCCCGAGGAGCGCTCGAAGAGCGTCGCCAGGCTCTCGTCGAACAGAAACATCGAGGCATGTTCGCCGCGGCAAGTCGCCTCCAGGGCGTACTGGCAAGTGACGGTCGACTTGCCGGTGCCGGCTGGCCCGATGATCAGCGTGCTGGTGCCGCGAGCCAACCCGCCGCCCAACAGCGCATCGAGCGGCGCCAAACCGCTGGCGACGACCTCGCGAGGAAATGACGTCTTGTGCTCGGAGGCAACCAGACGAGGAAAGACCTGCACGCCGCCGCGGTGCACCGAGTAGTCGTGATAGCCCGCGCGAAAATCGGCGCCGCGCATCTTAATCACTTGCAACCGCCTGCGCATGGCGCCGTATTCGGGTGAATATCGCTCCATGCTGATCACGCCATGAGCGATGCTGTGCAGGTGCGTATCGCCGAGGTCGCCCGTCTTGTCGTCAACGAACAGCACCGTGCACTGGGTGCGCGAGAAGAATTGTTTGAGCGCTAAAATCTGTCGCCGATAACGCAACGAGTTCTGCGCGAGCAACCGCAGCTCCGATAGCGAATCGAACACCAGCCGCACCGGCTCGATCCGCTCGGCTTCCTCGAGCACTTTGGTCATCGTCTCGCCGAGCTCCACTTCCGACGGATGGAACATCGTGTAGCGCGAGTCGGGTTGCAGACTTTCTTCTGAGGCAAGGATCTCGACGATGTTGATGCCATCGAGCGACCAGCCGTGCGACCGAGCCGACGCCCGCAGCTCTTCTTCACTCTCGGACAGAGTCACAAAGAGACACTTCTCACCGCGAGCAACTCCGGCCCGCAGGAACTGCAGCGCAAGCGTCGTCTTCCCCGAGCCGGGATCGCCTTCGACCAGGTACATCCGATTGGGAACCAACCCGCCATGCAAGACGTGGTCCAACCCTTCAACACCCGTGTCGACGATATCCGCTCGGTTCAACTGAAGCTCGTTCATACTGCTCCTCGGAAAATCATGCTCACAAAAACTCCCCCGCCGATCTGGATGCGATCTGCCCGAAGGCTGCGGCGCAATGTTCCCCTTGAGGATCGCTCGCCGCAGAATCACTCGTGCAGATTAACCGCCGCAGAATCACTCGCCGGTGGAGACCGCCATAAGCCAATCGCTCGGGGGCACGCCACTTGATAGCCCCACCCTTAGGCTATGCAATAGAAATGCCATCCATACGAAACATGCACAAATCGCCAGAGTGAGAGCAGCCTCTACCCTTTGGTTTTAACCTCGCCAACGAAAGCAAGCGAGCCCTGGGGGATAGGGGAAGGCAGCTCAGTCTTGTGACCTGGCGCGTAAGCGAGGGATGAACCCGCGAGAGAGCCCAACAGCACATCGCTTGTCTGTTGAGACTGACCATATCTCCGCTCCTGCCCCTCACCCCCCCGGCCCCCTCCCCCCGAAGCGGGGCGAGGGGGGCAAGAAGATAGTGGCGGTCTCGCTACCAAATTCTTCTCTCCCCTCGCCCCGCTTCGGGG
>JBQCEI010000532.1:0-7005 GCA_051960375.1 Aureliella sp.
GTCGTTCAGAATTTCGCTACGATTTGCAGCGGGCAACCACGATCCCGTGATCGTAACGGAACCGCGAGATTCGCTGCCAACGGGGCAACTCTACTCGAGTAAAGTCATAGCGACCGATCCCGACGCAGATCCACTCACCTACTCCCTGCAAGTGGCTCCCGATGGCATGACGATTGATGCCACGACTGGCTTGATCACTTGGAACGGCCCCGAAGCCAGCCCAGCAAGGCAGGGCCCCGATCCGTCGAACGGTTTGACTTTGACTCCCGAGGCGCAGGCCGCCGGTTACAAGCTGATTGAGTTTGCCACAGGTTTTCCGGTGAGCGAGGGACTCGGCCCCTTGGGGATTGCTTTCCCACGTGATGGCGGAGTCCTCGTCAGCGACCACAGCGGCAACGTTCGAAAGTTTGTCGACGACTCTGATGGTCAGAACGCCTCGGCGTTTGTGCCTGCCCAAGACTATGGATCTGGCCGCGCCTTCGATATGACACAGGCGGGGGACAATATCTATATGTCTCAACGGGACAACGGCGCAGTTGTCCAGATCAACGATGATGGCACCCTGAATCAATTGATTGTCGATGGGCTTGCATCCCCGCACGGGATCGTTGCCAATCCATCGAACGGTCACTTGATCGTCTCGTCTTATACATCCAATGTCGTTTATGACGTCGACCCGATCGCGAAGACCAAGCAAGTTCTCTTTAATGCCTCTCTGGACGGCATCAGCATTTCTCCTGACGGCTCGACCCTGTATGGTGCGGCCGCACCGGCTGGCGCCGACCATGTTTATGGATTTAGCTTGATCGCTGGAAGTGTCGGTAACGTGGTGTTTGACTCGGGCTTTGTACCGGGAGACCCCGATGGAGCGGCTCTCGGTTCAGGCGCTCTGGCGGGCACGATTATTGTCAACACCAATCAAGGTACGATCCTTGCTATCAACTTGAAGACCAAGCAACAGACGGTCTTAGCCACCGGCGGGACGCGCGGCGACTTCGTCACAGTCGATCCCAGTGACGGAACGCTGCTGTTAACCCAAACTGGAACCGTCGCGCGGCTGCAATTGCCAGCAGGCTCGACTTTTCTCAGCGATTACAACGTCGAGGTTCGCGTCGAGGACGGGCGAGGCGGCTCAGCCCAAACGAGTTTCGTACTGCACCTGACCGATGCCACCTCAGGCGAAATTCATGGGCACATCAATGAAACGCCTCCCGCTCCGGCTGCTGTTCCCGGAACGGCAAATATCTGGCTGGCCGGCATGCCCGACGGGACCACCGACGGCAGCGATGCAGCACCAGCTCAATCGCCCACCGAAGTAACCGGGCTCAACTTGGCCCCCGGCAACTCGATCCTCTTGGAAGCCCAGGGTTCGGTAGCCTTTGCGCCCAACAATCCGTTAGACGGTCCGGACGGTAGTTCGTTTGCTCAGCATGGCATCCAGTTCGGTCTTTCGTCAGTGACCGCGCCTGCCAATGCGCTCTTGGCAGTATTCCTCGGGGCGGATCAGCCTGATCAATCAGCCGCGCCTCAAGGACTTGACTTTTCCAGTAGCGGCAATGTACCGCTGGGAACCAATTACCTGTCTCTTGCGCCAAAACTCAAGCAAGTCTTTTTCGTGGGCGACGGCAAAACGGCTGACGGCGTCTCACAGCAAATAATCGTTCCCGCAGGAGCAACGCGTTTGTTCCTCGGGACAATGGATGGTTTTGGTTGGTATAACAATGTCGGCTTCTTCTCGGTTGACATCGGTGCTGCCCGCACCGTTTATCTTGATCAGAACCAAGACAACCGCCGCGATATTTCTGAAGATTCGACCCTCGCTGACATCGACGGAGATTATGCGTTCATCGGTCTTGCGCCCGATACGTACTATGTTCGCCAGGAATTAAGCCTCGGGTTGCAGCAGTCGATACCGGCAGACGGCGCTTCGCAGGTAGTTGTGTTGACGGACGGCGAAAAGCGCCAAAACGTCGACTTTACCAACGTCTCCCGAGTCGGCGAGCGGGCGAATCGGCCTCCTACGATTTCGAGCGCACCGCCTACTGAGGTGCAGGTAGGGGAACAAATGCTCTACCGCGTCAGTGCGACGGATGCCGACGGAGACGCTCTGAGTTTCGATTTGCCGGTGCATCCTGACGGGATGGCTGTTCAACCGAGCTTGGGAGTCGTCGGTTGGGTACCGGGCCGAGAAGATATCGGAACGCGCGATGTGATCCTTCGGGCCAGCGACCGTTTCGGCGGCGTTGTGCTCCAATCGTTCCGACTGATCGTACGACCCCAAAACACGCCGCCGGTGATTGTTTCGACGCCACCCGGACCGGCGGTTGCCAACCTGCCCTATCAATATCCCGTCCAGGCGCAGGACGCGGACGGAGACACGCTGACTTACAGTCTGGTCAATCCCACCGGTGACATGCATATCGATCCGGTCAGCGGCGTGCTCAGCTGGCATCCCTCGTCCGCCGACGTAGGCAGGCAAAAAATAGTCATCGTTGCGACTGATTCGGCAGGCGCCAGTGCCTCGCAAACCATCCAACTGAACGTTGTCGCATCGGCTCCGAATCATGCTCCGCAACTGTACTCCACGCATCGCGATCAGGTACGTTTTGGCAACGCTTATCTGTATGCGGTTAGTGCAGCGGATTCGGATGGCGATCCCTTGACCTACGAACTCGTGGTAGCGCCTGCAGGAATGTCCATCGATCCGACAGGCGTGGTGACTTGGCAGCCGACCAGCGAACAGTTGGGGGCGAACTCCGTTCAGCTCAAAGTGTCCGACGGGCGCGGCGGTGAAGTGGTCGATCAGTTCACCATCAACGTCCTATCCCAGGCTGGCAACCTACCGCCCCGCATCACTTCGTCACCGGTCACCTCGGCGACTGCGAATGTCGCGTATCAGTACCGAGTGAGCGCAAGTGATGCCGATGGTGACTCGATCGCTTTCAGTCTCGTCGATCCACCGGCCGGCATGTCGATCGATTCCATTAGCGGCATAGTCGCCTGGCGGCCGACTGTGGATCTCATCGGACAACAACAGGTGACAATTCAAGCCGTCGACGCACTGGGTTCCGCCGTTACCCAGCGATTCGCGGTCGACGTGCGCGGCGCCAACTTGCCGCCCGCCGTCGCTGGAACTCCGCCAACGACAGCTAGCGTCGGCCACGATTACACATACGACCTGCACGCTACCGATCCAGAGGGCCAGCCACTCTCCTATTCGCTTCCTGCGGGATCCGGCAACATGCAAGTCGATGCGCAAGGAGTGATCCATTGGCAACCGACCGCAGCAGAGCTCGGCTCGAGAACCGTTCGCGTTCGGGTAACTGATCCACAAGGCGCTTCGACAAATCAGTCGTTCGTCGTCGTGGTCAATGACTTGAATCCCAACCAGCTACCTGTAATCACATCGACGCCGCTTCTTAAGGCAGCTTTGAATCAGCCTTACACCTATCAGGTCCAAGCCGCGGATCCCGAAGGCGGTCCGTTGCACTTCAGCTTCCTCGAATGGCCCAACGGGATGACCATCGACGAGAATACCGGACTGATCCAGTGGACCTCCAGTCTGGTAGGCATCGGCCGCGTAACGGTCTTGGTCAGTGATGCCGACGGTGGTGATGCGGAACAGAGTTTTGAAGTCGTGGTCGGCGATAACAATCGAGCACCGACGATTACCTCTACTCCAACGCCGGTCGTCGCCGCGTCGCAGACGTTCCGATACGACCTGCATGCCAGCGATCCCGATGCAGACGCGCTTGCCTACACGCTGAGCGCGGCTCCGACGGGCATGACCGTTGATGCGTTCGGCCGCATTGTCTGGCCCACGTCGGCTGCCGATGCAGGCCTGCACCACGTCCAGCTGACTGTGACGGATGGACGCGGCGGAGTAGCGACGCAAGACTTCGACTTGACGGTGACGGTCGACACCCAAGCGCCTAAGGTAAGCCTCTCGACGGCCACTCCCATCGAACTGGGCGACGATCTCGTCGCGGTCACACGAGCTACCGACAACGTCGGGGTCGAGAAGCTCGATCTGACGATCGACGGCGTCGCCGTCCCGCTGGACAGTAACGGCCGCGCCGCATTGAAGATGACTCGCGTCGGTACGTTCGAAGTGCTCGTGACGGCCACAGACGCGGCGGGCAACATCGGACGCAAATCCGCCAGCGTCACAGTGATCGACACCAGCGTCACCGATGCTCCGGAAGTCGAGCTGACGTCGCCCGGCGATGACGCCAACATCACGAGTCCGACCGACATCATCGGTAGCGTGGCCGATCCGCATCTTTTGTCATGGCGACTGGACGTTCTCAACTTCGACGGAGTGGTCCTCAAGCAGATCGGCAGCGGTGTATCGCAGGTCGCCGCGGACAAACTGGGCGTGTTCGATCCCACTTTGCTTCAAAACGACTCCTACATTTTGAGACTCACCGCCGTCAACACTGGCGGCCTATCGAGCAGCATCGATACGACCGTGAATGTCAGTGGCAATCTGAAGCTCGGCAACTTTGCGTTGTCGTTTACCGATTTGACGATACCCGTCGCGGGAATACCGATTACAGTTGCGCGAACCTACGACACGCTAACGGCCAATCAAGATGGCGAGCTTGGTTATGGCTGGAAGCTGGCTTATCGCGACGTCGACCTGCGGACAAGCTTACCCAAGACGGGCGATGAAGGCGGTGGCGTGTACACACCCTTCCGAGATGGCACGCGTGTTTACGTTACTCTGCCTGGCGGTCAACGCGAAGGCTTTACTTTCCGTCCCAAGGCGGTTGGGCTATTCGATCCGTACCAGCGGGAACGAGACGTTCCGCCCGAGTTCCAATCCGGAAACGGGCTCAATGCCGTCTACTTTGTGCCCAGCTTCGTTCCCGACAAGGGAGTCACTGACAAACTGACCGTTCCGCGTTATCAATTGACGAAGCAAGGCCACGAGTATTTTCAGTTCGGCGGCGGCCTGCCCTACAATCCACAGGACCCTGCTTTCGGCAGTAAGCTAACGCTCCTGTCGAAAGACGGAGTCTCGTATCGAATCGATGGAGAAGCTGGCCAGCTAGTATCCGTAACCGACCGCGACGGAAACTCGCTAACACTTACCGATCAAGGAATCCGGTCGTCGTTGGGCGCATCGATTTCTTTTACTCGCAACGCTCAAGGTCGCATTACGTCCATAGCGGATCTAGCCGGCAAAACAGTTCAATACGCGTATGACAACGTCGGTAATCTTGTATCTGTGACAGATCGCGAGAACAACAAAACGCAGTTCGTATATGGCGACCCGGGACATTATTTGGTGCGAGTCATTGATCCCCTGGGACGCACCGGCGCACGCGTCGAGTACGATGCGAACGGACGTATAAGCAAAGTCACGGGTGGAACCAATTCCTCTAGCAGCATATCGTACAACCCGTCGAGCTCTACCACGACCATTACGAACGCGCGCGGTTTTCCCACGACCTTCCAGTACGATTCCTTCGGAAATGCCATTTCGGAAACCGACGCGCTAAACCACACAACTACGCGAACGTTTGATGACAACGGAAACGTACTCAGCGTAACCGACCCGTTAGGGCATACATTCCGTTCGACGTATGATAGCCTCGGCAATGTGCTTACCGACACCGACGCTCTTAACAATGTAACCACTCATACGTATGTAACGATTAGTGTGCCTGGTGGTGGCGAGGTCACTCTGCCTCAATCCGAAACGGACGCACTGGGTAACACCCTCAAGTTCCAATACGATTCTCAAGGCCGAATGATCTCGGCAGTCGGACCTGACGGAAAGGTCAGCATCACACAAACGTATGATAGTAACGGGCGCCCCGTGTCTACTACTGATGCGCTCAACCGGACGACTGAGCAGCGTTATGATGCATCTGGCAGATTGCTCGAAGCACTAGATGCGTCGGGGCATAAAACTTCGTTTGGATACAGCGCAAACGGTATTCCGACAAGTCAATCAACGACGCGCACCAACGCTGCAGGCCAAATTGTATCGATCACCCAATCCGCTTCGCTAAACGGCAATGATCAGATGACTAGCTTGTCCGGCGCTGGAGGTCAGTCGATATCGCTGACATACGATGCACTGGGCAAGCAAACCAGTTTTACCAACAGCAATAACGGGCGGATCAGCTATACGACCGATGCTGCAGGGCATGCGACCGGCCTGACCTACCCCGACAACACCAGCGACCGCTACGTTCGCGACGCAAACGGCAATATTGTCAGCAGTATAGATCGTCAAGGGCGCGCAACCGAATACGTATTTGATGAACTCGATCGCTTGGTCAAGTCTACCTATCCAGACGGGGCCACTGAAACGATCGAATATGATGCAGCTGGACGAGTTGTTAAACGCACCGATGGCAGAGGTAATTCTTCAACATTTGCCTATGATGCTAACAATCGACTGACCGCGACAACCGATGCTCTGGGACATACCGATCGCATCGAGCACGACGCAATTGGGCGCACCGTTAGCGAAACCGATGCAAATGGCAACACAACGCGGTATGAGTACGACAGTGTCGGAAATCGAACACGCACCGTTTTTCCGAATGGCACGACGCGAACGGGCACATTTGACGCCATTGGTAATGTGATCCGCCAAACCGACGAAGGGGGACAGTCGATACAGTATGTGTACAGTCCAGCGGGTCGCGTAACGCAAGTTATTGACCCAATGGGTGCGCAAACCAACTACGCCTACGACGAACTTGGCAATTTGCTCAGTCAAACGGATGCCAATGGCCATGTCACTCGCTGGGAGTACGACGACGCAGGCCACATGGTCAAGATGACTTTGCCTATGGGCGAGTCGGAGACCAACGACTATGGAAGCGCCGGCGAGGTGACTGGCGGGACAAGCTTCAACGGCAAAAACATTAGCTATACATATGATGAAAACAACCGAATAAAAACGGTCTCTTTCGATGCTGTTCTTCAGCGCAGCTACACCTACACCGCCTATGGGCAGGTTGCCACTGTTCAGGACAGTCG
>JBQCEI010000533.1:0-2345 GCA_051960375.1 Aureliella sp.
CCAGCGCAGCCCCTTCGACGTTGAACCTCGATCCCGCTCTGTTCGGCCAGCCCGCGGTGCTTCAAGCCGAACCGGTCGAGGATGACGTGCTGGAGATCATCGAAGCCGAAGCCGTCGAGTATGATCACGGCCGACCCAATGCCGCGCCGCCCGCTGCAGGCAGCATTCAGAGCTTTCAGGGCGCCGACGCAGGATTGGATGCACAGCGCTTGAACGAGTATCGAGCTAGCGAACGGACAGCGAACGAGAACACCGCTGGCGAGCAGAGAGGCGGTCCATCATGAGCCTGCTGGCAGAAACGATTGCCAAACGCCGTCAGGATTGGGAGCGGCTGGAGCAACTGACCGGTCAAATCACCGCGCGGTCGCTGACGGGTGTTCCCGGCAGCATGGTCGACGAACAATCCGAACATTATCGACGGGCCAGCGCCCACCTTGCGATTGCCGAGCAGTATCATCTCTCGCCGGCGATGGTCGATTACCTGCATGCGCTGGTCGGCCGAGCACACAACACGCTGTATCGCTCGAGACGTTTTCAGTTTCACAAGTGGTTCGACCTGGCGTTTCGCTATGCCCCGCGACAAATCTATCGCGACACGTGCGTGCAAGCGGTCGGGTTTTTGTTCTTCGGACTTTTTGCCCTGTCGGCGCTTCTCTCTTACAACGATGAACGCTTTCCGCAGTTCGCCGAAAAGGTCATCGGGGCCGAAGCGATCCAGGGGATGGAAGAGAGCTTTAGGGAGCCGCTGGGACGCGACGCCGCCAGCGGCATCATGATGGTGGCCTTCTATATTCAGCACAACACGGGCATCGGTTTCCAGTGCTTCGCCCTGGGGCCGCTGATCTTGCCCGGACTGTTTGCGACGGTCTTCAATGCGATTTTTCTCGGGGCATGTTTCGGTTACATGGCCCGGCCTGGGATAGAAGGTGGCGACCACTTCCTCGAGTTCGTCACTGCGCACGGCGCGTTCGAACTGACGGCCATCGCGCTGAGCGCCGGAGCGGGATTGCGGATCGGCATTCGCGGTTGGCTGTTCACCCGCGGGCTGACACGCATTGCTTCGCTGCAAAAAGAAGCCAAAGAAACGTTGCCGGTCATCAGCGTGGCGGCTGCCTTGTTTTTCCTGGCGGCGCTTACCGAAGGTTTGATTTCGCCGACCAACATTCCATACATGTTCAAAGCGATGTGGTTGATCCTGTCCAGCGTGTTGTTGATGTTCTACTTCGTAGTTCTCGGATATCCGGAGCCCGACGTTGCAACTCGACAGGACTGAGATCGTCATTCGCCAGCGTTCGACCGCGGAGCTGCTCGACCTGAGCTTGCGGGTGATTCGTCGCTACCTGCGGCCGTTGCTGATCAGCAGCGCCTTGATCGGTCTGCCGCTGCTGGCGCTGAACGTTCTGCTGACCAGTTGGATGATCTCCGAACCGGGCCGCTTTGCGATGGGCGATCTTGAGGATCCGGAATGGGCGATGCAGCAGCGTTACTTGCTGCACATGTTCGCCCTGTGGTACCTCGAGTTTCCGCTGGCGTCGCTGCCGGCGACGGTGTTGCTCGGCAATTACATCTTCTTCGAGAAACTGAGCTTCCGGCGCTTGCTCGGCCAGCTCCGGCCGATCGCTTGGCGGGCGGTGTTCGTGTTGGGCTTGCTGCGCATGGGGCTGGTCGGTTTGCCGCTCGAGCTGTTGGTCGACCGCATGCAACCCTTCGAGCCGTGGACCGAGGTGGTTCTGCTCGTGCTGGTGTGCTGCGGCATCGCCACGTTCCGGCGGGCTACGCATCCGTTCGCTCCTGAGATCCTCGGCCTGGAAGCTTGCCGCTTGCGATCCAAGTCGCCAATTGAACTCACGTATTGGCGGCGCTCGGCGAATCTGCATGGACCGATTCAGGGCGACTGCATCGGACGCTTCCTTACCTGCGGCGTGGTCGTATCGGGGCTCGCCATCGTTCTGTACTCGCAAATCTTCGTCATCGATTTTGTGGGTCTGAGGCACAGCAAGCTGCAGTTCTTCGACGCTATGCTCTCGGGCCAAGTGCTCGTCCAAGTCGCCTTGCCGCTGGCGATGTGGCTCGGCGGGATCTATGCGACGGTGTTTCGTTTTTTATCCTACCTCGACGCGCGCATTCGTCTGGAAGGCTGGGAAGTGGAACTGCAGCTGAAGGCCGAGCGAACGCGGCTGTTGCAAGCCCTCGGCGATGCGCCGGCTGAAGCACCTGCCACAGAGCCGCTGGTCGAGGTGTCGGTTCCATGAGCGCATCGAAGTTAATGAAAGCCGCTGCATCGCTCGCCGCGTGCGCTCTGTTGGGACTCGCCCTCGCCGCCGTCGTAGGCTGCGGTTCGAGCC
>JBQCEI010000534.1:0-3169 GCA_051960375.1 Aureliella sp.
GAGCAACCATCACCGGAAAGCTCATTCCAGTGGATGTCACAATCGGGTTTGCTTCAAGCGCAAGATCCGGCGAAAAGGAGTAGGTCGCCGCCATGTCGGCGGCCCGGGCTGAAGCTGTCCCCAAGACCGACAACGCAAAGAATATAGACCGCTTCATCGGAAATACTCCACAAGTGACTTTGTTGTACAACCCTCGCAATGACCTCGCCAGAAGGATGTTCATAGCGGCCGGAGGGCTCGCCGTCAGTAGCTCGGGGCAGAAGCCGGCGGAAGCCTAGGCAATGCGATGCACTGTTCCATTACTCGATGGTTGCATAGCCGAATGCGATGTCGCGAAGTCCTTGAGCGCCATGAACGACCTCCGCCACGGGCTGGAACCTGTGAACCTCTCGCCAAGATTTCCCGCCATCGGTGCTACGCAGGATGTTGTATCGCTGACGGTCGATGCTAACGAGCGTTCCATTGGGCGAAGCGATGACCTTCCCGGTGGGAATACCGCGGGGCAGGTCTCGCCACGATTCGCCATCGGAGCTTGCGCGAGCTGCTTTGGCGCTGACTAACCAAAATTCGTCGCCAACCAGGCTCAAGGATGCACGCTCCAGGCCGGTGGCGACAGGACCGAGCCAAGTCTCGCCTGCGTCCGCAGAGACGAAGACATTTGCCCCCGACCTATCGGCGAGGACAACGCGCTGGCCGTTCGAAACCATGCCGCTGTAGCCATCACACTTCTCGTTGAGCAGCGTCGGCTCCAACCATTTCCAGGTCTTACCCAGATCGTCGGACGCCCACAGGTTTCCAAAGACCGCGTTCTCCTTCGAACGATCGTTGCCGATCGCCAGAAAGCGGCCACTGGTATCGCCACAATAAATAGGACTCACGTGGTGCGTTACCAGTTTGCGAGGCCGCGGATCATTCTTGAATTCGTACAGCGAAAACACCGTGATCGTCTTACCGAAGTCAGGTGTCGCTGCCATGTGCATGTAACCGCCTGATACGAAAACACCTTTACCACCGGCCATTCCCCAAGTCCCAGGCATAACGGTCGGATCGTCCGCCGCCTCTTTGATACCCTTCAGCTTGGTCTGACCACTCGTGAGGTGTCGCCAGTGGATACCATCTTCTGAAGCCAGCCAAGCTGTAGGAGCGCCCCAGCCGACTGGTACGACGAACACTCCTGCGGTGTAAGCGATCGCCTTGGTTGCCCACGGGCTATGGTCCGATCCGGGATGGCCCCAGAAAACTTGCTGCCACGATTGACCGTCATCGCGCGACAAGAGAATGCGACCACCGTGTCCGACTGCCACGAACACCGGCGACTTTGGATCTGGTTTGAAATCGCCACCCAGCGCGATTTCGCTACGGCGTTTCAGCGCGGCCGCAACGAACTCAGGGGGCTCCTCCGCAACGGCTCTTGGCGAACTGATCAGCAGCGCAAGCAAGCCTGCCAGCAGGCTCGGCAATCCGTTGGCGAAAGACACTGAGGGTTGCATCAGTTGGTGGCTGTGCATGGGCGTGGTTCTTCGATGCGGTCGGTGGAAAGTTGGCTGTTAATGAGCCTTAGGAATCCAATCCCTGCACAGCCGTGGCGTCACTGCTTCCGAAGGCTGCCGTGTCGACGCCCATTTGACGGGCGATCTGCACGAACAGATTGCTCAAGCGGCTATTCTCCAAGCCTGCACCGCCAGCGATGATGTGCTGGCCATGTTGGAATCGGCCACCGGCCAAAAGAATCGGAAGATCGCGCCAGTGGTGAGCGCTGGCGTTGCCGAGATTGCTGCCGATCAACAGCGTGGTGGTGTCGAGCAGCGGGCCATTGGCATCTTTGGCTGTCTTGAGCAGCGACAATAAGCGATCGATTTCTTTGAACTCGGCTTTTTCAATAATCGCGAGTTCATCGATCTTCTCGTCATCCTGGCCATGATGCGACAGGTCATGCCAACCGGTGTCGACTCCCTCAATCTTGGGCACCGGGTTGAAGCCGCCCGCGGAGTAAGTGATGATCCGGGTGGAATCGGTCTGCATGGCAAGCACGATCAGGTCATGCATCAGGCGAGTCTGTGCGATAATGTCGAAGCGGTCTGGTATGTCTTTGGGTGGCCGAGCCTCGACCTGAGGCTTGGGACGCTGGATCCAACCTTCACGCTGCTGAATGCCGGCTTCCAATTCTCGCACGGCCGTAAAATACTGTTCGAGCTTTTGCTGGTCGCGCGAGCCGAGGCTCTTGTTAAAGCGCTTCGCCATCTCGCCTACCGTATCCAGAATGCTGCGACCTCGTTGAAGTTCGCTCGTTTGTTGCTTGACTTCTGCGGGAGTGCCAGCCACGAACAGTTTTGCAAACAGCGTTGCCGGAGATGACTCGCCAGGCAGCTGAATGCCGTTGGCTGTCCACGAGATCGACTTCTCCCCTCCGACGCCGAGCACAAGGCTTGGGAAGCGCGTGTTGGGTTGCAAACTTTGAACGAGATACTGGTCGAACGAGATGCTGTTCTTGAAACCTGGCAGTCCTGGATGTTTGGCGGCGGTGAGCCAAGTTAGAGAAGAAGCATGGCCGTTGTTGCCGTTCTGTTCGGAGTGCGATAGGCCAGAGATGACGGTGAAATCCGCGCGATGCTGATCGATCAAGCGGAGGTACTCGCTCGGCGTATAGCCCGCCCCCGATTGCTGCGGGAAGAAGTGCGGTCCGTGAAAGCCCAGTCCATACATCATGGCCACGAAACGCTTGATTGGAGTGGTGGCCTGGGCAGCTTGGGCTCTCGTGGCTAACGCGGGCAGCATGGCATCGAGCCAAGGCAGCGCCAGCGCGACCCCCGTACCTCGTAAGAGCAGCCGTCGCGAGAGGTGCTTCTTCTGTACAAACTGTGCCATGAAAGATAACCTCAGCTCGGTGGTTCACTTGTGGCGGAAGAGTTCGCTCTGCGCGACTTCAACAATAAGATCTCGGAAACGATACTCGCTGGCAACGACAGCTCGGGTGATTCGATCCAGTTCGGCTCGATCGGAAAAGCCCATGGCTCGCCCGGTCATATACACGGCAACTTTCTCGACCAGTGAGCGAGTCAACGCTTCGGGATGCCGCAGCAGGATTTGCTTGTAGTCCTGGAGATTTGCAAACTGGTGCCCCTCGGGAGTTACACCGGACGCATTGACTTGCGGTCCCAAACGCCAAACC
>JBQCEI010000535.1:0-2615 GCA_051960375.1 Aureliella sp.
CACAATCCATTCCCGGCTGGCTTTTTTCCCGCGGCGGGCGCCGTGAGCGCTGAGAACATCCCCGCGCTCGCGGCGCCTCCGCGGTAAAAATGAGCATGACGAAGCTGGGCGGCTTCGTCATGCATCGGCTGGCTGAGGTTACAAGCTTTTACAGAACGCCGTCGATCGCAGCCTTTGCGTTGCTGACGATGTGCGCGGCGGTAATCTTGAACTGCTCGTAAAGAATGGTGTAGGGTGCCGAGCCGCCAAACTTGGTCATGCCGACAAAAGGTCCCGTACCGATAAACTCGTCCCAGCCCTGGCGGATGCCCGCCTCGCAACCGACGCGGACCTTGACCTCAGGGGGCAAGACGCTGTCGCGATACTCGCGCGGCTGGTCGCCGAACAGTTCCATGCACGGCATGCTGACGACGCGGGTGCGATAGCCTTCATCGGCCAGCTTCTTCTGAGCGTCCAGGCACAGAGCCAGCTCGGTGCCGGTGCCGATCAGGATCGCTTGCGGCGTGCCTTCGCAGTCGCTGATCACGTATCCGCCCTTCTTGGCGCCGCTGGCCGGCTCGAGCTTCGAACGATCGAAGGTCGGCGTGTTCTGACGCGACAGGACCAGGGCTGCCGGATGGCGATGCTGTTCGAGAATCGAGCGGTAGCACTCGAGCACTTCGTTAGCATCGGCCGGACGATAGACGTACAGTCCCGGAATCGCGCGGCAAGCGGCCAGATGTTCGATCGGCTGGTGCGTCGGACCGTCTTCGCCCAGGCCGATCGAATCGTGCGTCAGCACGTACAGCACCGGTTGGTGCATGATGCTGCTCAGTCGCATCGCCGGCCGCATGTAATCGGTGAAGACGAAGAACGTCGCACCGTAAGCCCGCAGGCCGCACAGTGACATGCCGTTGAGCACCGAGCCCATGCCGTGCTCGCGAATGCCGAAGTGGAAGTTGCGTCCCGAGTAGCTCGTGGCTTCGAAATCCTTCTCGCCGTCGAGCAGCGTCATCGTGCTCGGGGCCAAGTCGGCCGAACCGCCGACCAGCCAGCGGAGCTTGGGCGCGATCATGTTGAGCACCTTGCCGCTGCTGACGCGCGTGGCCAAGCCTTTTTCGCTGGCTTCAAACGGCTTCAGGCCTGCGTCCCACCCCTCGGGCAGCTTGCCGGCGAAGATCGCGTCGAGCTCCTTGGCTTCTTGTGCGTAGAGTTTGCGATAACCGTCGAACGTGCCCTGCCAGGTCTTGTGGGCTTCGGCTCCGCGAGCGCCGACTTTCTCGGCGAAGTACTGCGGCACTTCTTCGGGCACGTAGAACTTGGCATCGACCGGCCAGCCATAAGCGGCTTTGGTCAGCTTGATCTCTTCTTCACCGAGCGGCGCCCCGTGAGCGCCGTGCGAGTTGGCTTTGTTGGGCGAACCATAGCCGATGATGCTGCGGACGATCACCAGCGTCGGTTTGTCCTTGCGGGCGTGGAAGGCATCGAGCGCCTTTTGGAGAGCCCCCAGGTCGTTGGCATCATCGACGCGGACCACGTTCCAGCCGAGCCCTTCGAAGCGCTTGCCGACGTCTTCGCTGAACGCCAGATCGGTCTCGCCTTCGATCGTGATACGGTTGTCGTCGTACAACCAGCACAGGTTCGAGAGCTTCAAGTGGCCGGCGATTGAAGCAGCTTCTCCAGCCACTCCTTCCATCAAGTCACCGTCGCTGCACAGGACATAGACATTGAAGTCGAACAGTTCGTAACCCGGACGGTTGTAGGTTGCGCCCAGCCACTTGGAGGCGATCGCCATGCCGACGCTGTTGCCGCAGCCTTGGCCTAGGGGACCGGTCGTCGTTTCGATGCCGGCGGCATGTCCAAATTCGGGGTGACCGGCACAAGGGCTTTCCCACTGACGGAACTTTTTGATGTTGTCCAGCGTGATCGACGGGCGTGAGAGCACTTTGCCCGACTCATCGAGCGCTTTGATGCCGGTCAAGTGGATCATCGAGTACAGCAGCATCGACGCGTGGCCGCAGCTGAGTACGAAGCGGTCGCGGTTGGGCCACAGCGGCGCCGACGGATCGTATCGCAGGGCGGAGGTCCACACTTGGAAGGCGACCGGGGCCAGCGCCATCGGTGTGCCCGGATGCCCGCTATTGGCGGCCTGGACGGCATCCATACTCAGGGTGCGGATGGTGTCGATGGCCATTTGTTCGATAGTCAGATTCGAAACGCTCATTTCATCCTCGCTTCCGTGGCACCCACGAGCCCTTGTGGCCGGGGCAGTCATATTTATTGGTCTATCCGCCGGCAGGCGGCGTAGCGTCTGGTTTTTCTTGGTGTCTTTGTGGCTTGGTGGTTCAGTTCCAATGGATAACCGCGAAGGCACCAAGACACGAAGGAAAACAGTTGCGCGAAGATACTCGGAAATCGCCAGAGCCGCAACGACGGGGACCCTGGCGGAAAACGAATATTCGCGGTAAGCTTGGTCGCTCAGTAAAAGGCTGATCGAGCATCAGTTGTAACCCTCCCCAATCGCCAGCTGCCCCACCAGGAGTTTTGACAGGAATGACCCCTGCCGAAATCCGTGAAGAAATCATCGACATCCTTAGCGACATTGCTCCCGATGAGGACTTAAGTGGCCTGGACGA
>JBQCEI010000536.1:0-3616 GCA_051960375.1 Aureliella sp.
GGAGCATTCCAGGCGGGTGTGCCGGTTCCGACGCAGGCGAGCTTCAGCGACCTGGAGGTGGGCGATGTCACGGGCGACGGCACGCCCGATTTGGTTATCGCCAATCCTAACGAACAGCAAGTGAGCCTCTATGCCGGTCTGGGCAACGGCAAGTTCGGGACGCCGCAGCCCGTCCGCATCGATCACGCCCCTGTCGCACTGGCCCTGCGCGACCTCAATGGCGATGGCCGCGAGGATATTGTTGCGGCCAACCGCGACAGCGACTCAGCGACGATTATCAGCTCGCGTCCGACCGAGTCGCAGCCGTATGCGTACCGCGTCACGGCTGCGGACCCCGACGGCGACTCAGTGACTTATGCACTGGCTGGTGCGCCGGGCGGCATGGCGATCGATCCTGCCAGCGGCAACATCACCTGGTTACCCACCTCCTCGCAGCTCGGTCGGCATGAAGTCACCGTCTCTGCCTCCGATGGTCACGGCGGTGCGGCGACTCAGACGTACGCTGTGACCGTCGCCCTTGGGGCGAATGAACATGCCCCTCGCGTCGTCACCGAGCCGATCGATGATGCGCTTGCAACTCAGCCCTACCAGTACGCGGTGAGGGCAGCGGATCCCGATGGAGACCCACTGCGCTACCGATTGCTCGCCGCGCCCGATGGTATGGTGATCGACGCGAATACCGGCACGCTAAATTGGGGCTCACCCGTCGGCCGCGGCCTGCACTTCAACGGTCGCGGAGATGTCGCCACGGTCCCCGATTCGGCAACTCTCGACGCGACCGGCGGATTCAGCGCAGCTCTGTGGGCTAAGTTCGATGCACTCCCCAGTACCACGCAAGAAGGTATGGCCCTAGTCCGTTTGGCCGGCGCCAACGGCATCTATTTGACTCTCATGGCCACGACCGATGGCAGTTTCCAGTTGCGGATGCACGGCGGCAATTACGGGACCAGCGCGCGAATCGTCCAAACGGGCCAGTGGTATCACTTGGCGATGACCTTCGATCCGATCGGCCACTCGCTTCGGTTGTATGTGAACGGGCAGCAGTTGATCGATACGGGCCTCGCCGGGCAGGAAGCCAACTGGCCCAAAGGCGTCAGTTCGCTGATGCTCGGCAACGATACTGCGGATGCTCGCTACTCGATGTTCTTCAGCGGCGCGATGGACGAACTGCGCGCCTACAACCGGCCGCTAACTGCTCAAGAGGTTTTGGGCGAGTACCATGACGATCGACCCGCCAGCCCGCTTGGATTGATCGGTTGGTGGGATCTGAACGAGCGCGATGGCATCATCCTGTTGGATCGCTCAGGTAACCATAACGACGGAACGCTCGATGATCCGTCGGTGGTTGCTCGTATGCGCATCGCCTTGCCCGACCGGCCGCAGGGGCCTGGCATCACCGGTGATTTTCCAGTCGTGGTGCGCGTCGAAGACGGCCGCGGCGGCTTCGACCAGCAGCACTTCAGCCTGCACGTCGGTGGCGAGCAGCCGGCTTCCATCTCTGGCACGCTCTTCAACGATTCCAACGGTGACGGCGTTCGGCAAGCGGACGAACCGCCTTTGAGCGGCTGGATCGTGTATGTCGATCGCAACCAAAACGGAATCGTAGAAGACTGGGAGTCGAGTGTTACTACGGCCAGCGACGGCGCATATCACTTCGCCGGTCTGGTGCACGGTTCGTATGCCCTGGCAGCGTTAGGCAAAGCAGGTTGGCGGCCGACTGTGACGCAAAACGACATCACGCTCGCCGCAGGGCAAGACCTTGTCGGATTCAACCTAGGACAAACAAGCGCTGGCGTGACGGTGGCCGAGCGCGGGCCGACGTTCATAAGCAATCCACCACAAGCGGCCGCCGTCGGGCAGCGCTGGCAGTATCAGCCTGCAGTGAAAAATCCTGATGGACGCAAGCTCGCTTTCGACCTCGTCGTTGCGCCCGAAGGCATGGCTGTGCATCCGACCCTCGGCGCTCTGGCTTGGAACCCGACGGCATCGCAGAGCGGCCCCAATCGAATTCTGCTGCGCGTGCGCGATGACCGCGGGCTAGTCGACATACAAGAATTGAGCGTGAACGTCGCTGGGGCTCCTTCGGCGCCTGTCATTACCTCATCGCCGTTACTTCGCGCGTGGGTCGGCGTGCCCTATCACTACCAGCTGCGCGCCCAAGACGCCGATAACGACTGGCTCACGTTTGGACTGGTCACTGCTCCCGCGGGCATGAGCCTCGATCCTTGGACCGGTAGGCTGTCGTGGACTCCTGAGGCGGACCAGCTCGGGAACTGGCAAGCAATCGTGCGGGTTACCGATGCCACAGGCTTGGTCGACCAGCAAACGTTCTCGCTCAGCGTCGAGCAACCGGTTACCGATTACGCGCCGACGATTACGTCGACGCCACGAACCGTCGCCGCTTTCGGAACGCAGTATGTCTATCAAGCCCGTTCCACCGACGCCGATGGCGATCAAGTCGTCTGGTCACTGGCCGGCGCGCCGGTCGGGATGTCGGTCGACGAGTTGACCGGGCTGGTGACTTGGACGCCGTCGGCAGAACAGCTTGGCGACCAGGCTGTAAGCCTTCGCGCCGACGATGGACGCGGAGCATTCGACGTTCAGTCGTTCACGATCTCGGTGCGCAGCCAGCCGACGAACCGGCCGCCACAGTTCAGCTCGGTTCCCTTAAACGCAGCCGCTGTCGATACGCTCTTTGCATACGATGCAGTGGCCAGCGATCCCGATTTCGATCCGGTTCAGTACCGCCTCGATCAGGCACCCTCCGGCATGTCGATCGATCTGGCCACCGGCACCGTCCGCTGGCGACCGGCGAGCGATCTGCGCGGTGAATTCCCGGTGACGATTCGAGCCACCGACCCGCTCGGCGGTGAAGCCGTTCAGTCGTTTGCGGTGGCGGTCGGCTCGGCCGATGCGCCGCCGGTCATCACCTCGACTCCTCCGACGCTGGCCGGGCTCGATCGCGCGTATCAGTACCAGGTCGCAGCCGCAGATCCGTACGATCGAAGCCTCACTTTCTCGCTCACCAACTCGCCGGCTGGCATGACGATCGATTCAGCGACCGGCCAAGTCAACTGGACGCCGCATGGCATTCCGCCCGGTTCTTATCCCGTCGCGATTCGAGTCGCCAATGCGCTCGGCGGAGCGGCCAGTCAAGCTTTCGATGTAGCAGTCACCGACAGCGGGCCGCTGCATCCGCCGGTCATTACCTCGACGCCGCCTGAAGTGGCGACTCAAGATACGCTATTCCGCTATCAAGTAACTGCCTCGACCGGTCAAGGGCTTGCACCGCGCTTCGAACTGGGCTCGGCGCCTGCCGATATGACCCTTGATTCGATCAGCGGTCTGCTCCAGTGGACGCCGAGCGCTGCGAACATCGGTACAACGCGGATAACTGTGGCAGCCATTGATCCCAGCGGCGCGGTCGGCTCCCAATCGTTCCTGCTCACCGTGCTGCCGCCCAATCATGCACCTACAGTTACTTCCACTGCGAATCGCTCGCAGGCAGCCGGCGGTTTGTATCGCTATGACCTGATCGCTGCAGATGAAGATCATGACGTCTTGAGCTACACGCTCGCGACCGGACCTGCCGGCATGAGCATCGATGCGTTCGGCC
>JBQCEI010000537.1:0-2695 GCA_051960375.1 Aureliella sp.
TATTGGGTCGTTCGCTATGAGTTTCAATTCGCTCCGATCGGCGGCGACTGGAAGCGTTACATTCTGAACGCCGGTTTGAATCAAATCGTCTCCGGCCAGAAGAAGCGAATCACTGACGACGAAAGTAAGCCTGTAAGCGTTCCTTACCCCTTGACCGCGGCCGGCGCTCGATTGCCCGTTGGCGGTACGCCAGTTTTCAACTCTTACGATCTGATCGGGACTGCAGACTTCTCGCTCCTTAACCTGGATGGCGTCCTATGAGCGAAATAAACACTTTCAGCGATCGCGACTGCGGCCGCATATCCAACGTTGTCCGTCGCGTTGAAAACAAGATAACGGTTCCTGTCGGCAAGCGGCCTCCGCCGGTTCCAGACCCGGCCGCCGCCAATCCTCTCGCTCACTGGTACTGGAAGCCGCATTCGTCGACCGCGTCCGGCTTGTACTCGAATTTCGGTGACTTGTTCGGCACTGAAATTGTCAGCCGACACGGCGACTTTAAGTCGCTGGGAATCGACTTCGTTAGCGATACCGAGGTTACAACGGGAGCTTGCTCTTGGATGCGATTTAACGTCGCTGGGAGTTACTTCCTAACGTGGTATGCGTCTCTACAAAGCACTGCTGCCGTCGGCATCGGCGGAATCGACGGCATTATGCTGATGGGCGACTTTCAGCTCGACTTGGGCCGAACGACGCCGGCGCTAGGCCTCACCTCGTGGGGAGGGGGGCAGCGCATTCGGTTCGCGCACCCTGGCCTTTATACTGCCGTCTACTTTCAAACCGTGCTCCACATCACCGGCACGACGACGCTCAAATTCAACATTGACGCGACTGCCGCCGGCCGCCCATACGGCAGCACGAGCTATGGCTATATGGATTACTCGACCACGGTCTATTACGGAAAGACAAGCTGGGACAACGGTCGCTGCGCGATTCGCAAATTCGACACGATGCCGTCGAGCCCGGTCTACTACTCTTAGGCAACCAGGAAGGGAGCCGCGAAACGAAAGCGGCCGAGCGCTCGCAAGGAGAGCCCGGCCGCAACGATCTGAAACGCTTGCGATTTCCTTCTATCGCACGAACAAGTGCATATAACGCCGGCCGTCCGAGCCCATCACCCACGCGGCGCCGGCGAACGTGTAATTCTCATACGTGCAACACGTTCCCCAGCCCCATGACGGTTCGAGCGCGCCGCAGCCGGCGGCCCTTGCTGTTGTGCCAGCTGGCACATACTTGAAGTCGTTCGGCAAGTGGCCGGCGATGCGTCTGAAGGCTCGGATTTGAGCGCAGCTGGACGCGGCCGCTGTCAGCCCGTCGTCGCGTTGAAACGGATGAAGGCCTTTGCGGGCTCGAGCCTGATTGACTTCATCGAGCCCGTCATTGACCGAAGCGGACGATACGCCGACTGGTTGAAGGTACGGGTAATGGAATTGGCAACAGCGCGGGCATTGAGCTGATGCGCTGGAGCTGAGCGCGGCGATCGCGATCAACACCGGAACGCCACTTCTCGCACCTCGCAACAAATAACCAGCGGCCTTTAGAACCGCCATCGCCGCAAGCGCAATGAACGTTGCCAGAATCGTTAGAGGCCAGAGTAGGCCGCAGAATGCACCGAATACGCCACCGGCAAAGCTTGCTTCAACAACTTCGGCTTCGTCATGCACTTTGAGGAACGCGGCGATAGCGATCCCGTAGACGAACGCGACGGCTACACCAGTCAAGAGCACGATCAGATTGAATTCTTCTTCGGTCATTTTGTTTCCTTCGAAACTATTGGATAGAAAACGGCCTCTGCACGATGCAGCGACCTAATCGTCGTCTTCGTCGACCTCCGGCAACGCGGTTCAGCTCTTCAAGCGACCTCGGAAAGTTGTGACACTCTTTGGGCAGATAAGCGAGAACGTTTTCGACCAACACCGGCTGCCCATCGGTGAAGGGCGCAATACCGTCCGCGTATAGCGAACTGTCTTGATCCTTCAGCGCTCCATCAACATAGAGAGCCTGTTTGCCCGAGCTTCTGTCGGTCGCTACCGTGATCGTTCGCATGGTTTCAAACTCACTCCGTTTTCTTTGGTTTGCGGTTACTCGATCGAACTGAAATGGGTTGCGTTTACTGAACGGTTTTGAGCGAATCGGTAACCGCGTCTTCGATGCGGCTGCCCAGCTCGGGGCCGAAGCCCTTGCCGATATGCTTGAACCAAAATTGACCGTGCTTTTTCTGCAGCTCGGTCAGATCGCGGACCGTTGGGCAAAGATCGGTCAGCGCTGTGAGCTTCGCGCTGCCAAGGCCTTTGACGTCGCGGACGATCGGCAGCAATGGAAGATCCAAGTAGCGTTCCCAACGATCCGGAGAAACGTCGAGCGGCGACGACTCGGCGGCCGCGGCCGAAGCGTTTGGCGATTCCCCTTCCTGGCTGCCCTCCGGCTTCAGCTGCGGATTCTTTGGATAGCTCGGGCCGTCAAGCTTGAACGCTCGAAGCGATTCAAGGCTAGCGCGTTCTTCGGCCTTCAGTTCCTTCACTGCGTCTTCCAGCTTCGCCCGCTCAATTGAAAGCTCGGTATACATGCTCTCGCGTCGCTGGACTTCAACGGCGAAGTTTTCTTCAGCGACTCGGCAAAGATCCGCGTACTCTTCGTCGGTGTACTTCCTCGCCGGCGAAGTGGCCGTATACGTCGTCGACTGCTCCTGATCGTTCGC
>JBQCEI010000538.1:0-3706 GCA_051960375.1 Aureliella sp.
CCTGTGTGGCACTGGCTATGCCAGTGACTCTTCTTTCGGAGTTTACCGCGTTCAGGTCCCCAAACACGCACCGATGCCGAATGGGCTTGCCGCGATTTTTGCCAGAAGTTGGTATGGCTCTGGAACGCTTACGAATCCGTCTAACCCTTCAACTTCGAAGCAGAAGACACTGGCATAGCCAGTGCCACACTCGGAAGAGCGCGGAGGGCGTGACTAAACGCGCGAGCCGCGTCTGGGGTGGACGCGGCTCGATGCGTTGTTCGTTTTGCCGGAGGCCAAAGTCACTTAGCGGATGTCGTTGTCTTGGCGGCTGGCGATTTGCGGGTCGGCCCAGTTGCTGAGCTGGTCGGCCGTTTGCAAGCAGCTCATGCCGATCGCATCGAGCTCTCGGGCGGCCAGGCTGAGCACGTGGCGACGCAGCTGCGCCAAGTTGATGCTGCTAGCGGAGCTGGCCGGGCGAGCTGCCACCTGAGCCGACTGAGCTGCTGGTGGAGCGGCCGGTTCGCTGCCGACCGCAATCGCGCCGTTGAACTCATACGCAGCCAAGTCATCGATGTCAGCATCGCTGTAGACGACGTACACGTCCGATTTCGGCTCGAGATCGGGAGCCGGGACGACGACCATCGGAGGCCGGTCGAGATACTGACCCATGGCGACGTAGCTTGTCATCGATTGCTCGGCCGCGGCCAGCGACCAGTCGCCCCATTGCTCGCCCAAGCGATGGGCTTGGTCCATGCCGCACATCTCAGCGGCGATGACGCAGCTGGTCAGTTCGAGCCACTCGAGGCCATCGGCCAGCCGATCCTTTAAGGCAAGCGCGGCAGCAGCAGTCGGTGCCGGAGCGACGCCCGCGTCGGGCTTGGCTGCCACGAGCTCCGCTGCAGCCGGTTCATCGCTCTCAGGGCTTTGAGCGATCGACGCGCTCTGGGCAATCGGTCCGACAAAGTCGCACAGGGCGAACTCGTCGTCGCTCGGCGCTTCGATGATCTCGCTGGCGACGTAATTCGAGTTGGCCAAATCCGAACCGGCAGCATCCGAGGCAACTGAATCCGACTCGGCCTCTGCGGCCGGTTGCAGAAACTCGAGGTATTCATCGGCGCCGAAACTGTCGGCGGCCCGTGCATCGCTTGCAGCTAGATCGGCTTCAGCTTCTGCTTCAGCTTCAGCTGCGGCCGATGCGCTGATCGCCGCTCGCAGTCTCCAAGACTTGCCCAGACCTCCCAGCCAGTGCGCCTCGCGGCCGTCGAGATCGTAGGCCATGTACTCGTCGACCGGCGGAGCAAAGTCGCTGTGCGCCTCTTGCTGGCTGACGATCTCGTCGAGTTCACCGCAGGAGGAACGCTCGCGATCGGCCGCTAGGACAGCGACGGCCGATGGAGCCGCTGCTGCGCCGGAGTCATGCTC
This sequence comes from Aureliella sp., assembly GCA_051960375.1. Classification (GTDB taxonomy): domain Bacteria; phylum Planctomycetota; class Planctomycetia; order Pirellulales; family Pirellulaceae; genus Aureliella. Next base: position 1,405 of record JBQCEI010000538.1, read on the forward strand.
AGCTATTGCATCGACCGCGGCGGCTTCGATCGCTTCTACGTCGGCCAGAGCTTGATACAGCCGAGCTTCCCGGGCCGAGACTTCGGCGGCGCGAGCCATTTCAGCATCGAGCAGATCGGCGGCCGCTTGCATCGCGCGGTATTCCGACTCGAAGCTGCACGTATCGGCGATCGGCGCGGCCGGGGCCGGCGGAGCCCCGAAGTCGGGACGAGCGGCCCACTGCCTGAGCAGCTCGTGGCGATGGCTCACCAGGCGTGCGCGAGCCACTTCGCCGGCCCTCTTCTGCATCTGCTCCCACTTGTTGGCCCAGCAAGCCATCTCGCTGGCGAACTTGGCCGCCGACTGATGCGCCAGAGCGGCATCGAAGCGTTTGGCGATCGCATCTTCAGTAGGGCAAGTGCTGAGCGCACCGATTGAGCTATCGGGCGAGCTATCGAACGGCTCTTCGAATGAGCCTGCTAGCGACTCTTCGACCGATCGGCTCACCGCGGCTCCGTAGGGTGACAAAGGGCGGCTGTCGAGGCAATCATCGCGTAAATAGTTCCAGTCGGAACTGGATACGGTCTGCGATGCCCAACGCCAGGGCAGGTCATGAGCCGAGAGCCGGGCGGCCAACGGCGAGCCCAGAGAGCCCGCAGCCAAGGTGATCGACAGCCAGAAACGATGCATACGAGTCTTCATCCGTGGGTCCTCCAAGTTCGACTGCCCGCCGGCTGGGATCGCAAGCTGGCAATCAAACCGTTTATTACGTATGAGTTGGCGATGTGAAAAATCGATTTTTGAGGTGGGAATGGTTCGACAGCCAATTCGCACGGCTTACCGCCAGCTGACTGCCATCGAGAGGGCAAGCAGGAAAACCTGGCAGTCGGGCGCATCGGACCGTCAAGCCATTAGCTATCAATTGCCAGGCTTAGTTATCGAGTCGCGCAGGTTTGCCCAACGCACCAATCGCCCGCAACTCGAATATCTTCTCAGGGCCGCGGTAAGGTGAAGACAAGTGGAGCACTCATAGTGAGGTTGCCGAATCCGAAGCAAGAATCGATCATAACGGGCCCCGATCGGACAACGATGCAATTCTGCGCATGATCAGTGAAGGAGAAGATGAGATGTTGCTCTTGTTTCGCAACGCGCACGGAGGTGTTTGGCTAGCCCTGGCCATCGGCGTCGGCATTGGAATCGTGTTCAGCCAGTCTTGGTCGCAGCCGACCACGCTGGCCCAGTTCGGCAACATCCTTCCCAACAACGCAGCTCCCAATAATCCCGTTCTGAATAGCCAGGCTCCGGGCGCCGAGAGCGGCGTCTCGTCGCGGCGCGCGAGTGCGCCTGCGCCCAATGCGCCAGTACTGAACGGCCAGCTTCCCAACGGCCCAGTGCTCAATGCCGCGCAGGCCGAGCCGGCCGATGTCTTCCTTACGCCCGAAGAACAAGTCAACACGCGAGTTTACGAGACTTGCAATCACTGCGTCGTGCACATCTCGACCAAAGCCCGCCGGGTCGAATCGTTCCTGACCGTTTCGGTGACCAAGGGCTCGGGCAGCGGCTCGATCATCGACGCTCAAGGTCACATCCTGACCAACTACCATGTGGTCGAAGGAGCGCGCGACATCACGGTCAGCCTGCACGATGGTTCGGAGTATGCCGGCGGCCTGGTCGGTTTCGATGCCGAAACCGATATCGCCGTGCTAAGGATCGACGCGCCGGCCGACAAGCTCGAGCCGCTGGCCTGGGGCGACTCGACCAACCTCCGCGTCGGCCAGCGGATCTACGCGATCGGCAATCCGTTCGGACTGGAACGCACGATGTCGACCGGCATTATCTCGAGCCTCAACCGACAGATTCCCGCCGGCCAGCACCGCACGATGCGCTCGCTCATCCAGCTCGACATCGCGCTCAATCAAGGCAACTCGGGCGGGCCGCTGATCAGCTCGCGCGGCGAACTGATCGGTATGAACACAGCCATCATGAGCACCAATGGCGACAGCGCGGGCGTCGGCTTTGCGATCCCGGTGAGCACGATTCGCCGCATCGTTCCGCAGCTGATCAGCCGAGGCCGCGTCGTCCGCCCGACGATCGGCATCACTCGCGTTTACGAAAATGACGGCGGCGTGCTGATCGTCAGCGTCGCGCCGGGCGGTCCAGCCGAAAAGGCCGGCCTGCGTGGATTTAAGCTCAAGACGAAAACCTTGCGCCAGGGTCCGTTCCGCTACGAACAATCGGTCGTCGATCCCGACTCCGCCGACTTGATCACCGCCGCCAACGGCAAATCGGTCCGCACCGCCGACGAACTGCTCGAGATTATCGA
>JBQCEI010000539.1:0-5183 GCA_051960375.1 Aureliella sp.
CGGGGATCGCATCGGCAAGCCGGTCCGCATGGGTGCCGTCATGTTCCGCTTGCTCAAGCGTTACGGCATCACCGACGAAGAAATCGCCGAAGGGATCGCCGCGTACCACGCCAAACGCGCCGCTCGCGCGTAGGTCGTTCGGCACTAGCTTCGTGTCTGGGTGTCTTGGTGGTGACCTTCGCCAGGACGAAGCGTCGCATTAGCGAGTTCGCTCAACTGCCGCTGATGCTGTGCCTGATCGGGGCCAGCCCGCAAGAGTTGCCGCACCACCCGACTGAGTGCCGCGCCAGTGAAGGGCTTGGCCAGAAAGGGCCACTCGGAGCCGCATAGCCCATGAGCGGCCAGCACCTCTTCGGGATAACCGCTGATGAAAAGCACGCGCAGGTCTTCGCGCGTCGATCGCAGTTGCTCATAAAGCCGCGGACCGCTCATCCCCGGCAGCACCACATCGGTCAGCAACAAGTCGACCGAATCTCCTTGCGTCTCCGCCAGCCGCAGCGCCTGCTCGACGTTCTCAGCCGCAAGCACGCGATAGCCTTGCACTTCCAGGATTAACTTGATCACGCGGCGCACGCCTGGCTCGTCCTCGACCACCAAGATGGTTTCGAGGTGTTCCAAACCATCCCCGTCCGCAAGTGTCAGTGCGTTGTCGTTCAAGCCGGTACCGCATCTTGCGCTGCGGCCTCCAGGAAAAACCCATCCTCCACCCACAAAACCAACCCTTACGGGGCAGAATACAGTTTTGCGAGGTGGGGTCAAGCATATTGCGTGGTATTTGACGACGCTGGCGAAACCGCAGCTGAGGCATGAGGGGAGAAGACTGGTGTTACCGCAAGTGCCGAACTTAACTTATCTCCCCCTCGCCCCGCTTCGGGGAGAGGGGGCCGGGGGGTGAGGGGCAGAAGTGCTGAGGTGTTCGGCCTTCGTAGACGAGCGATCGTTCGGCGGGCCGTTAAGGCGGGTTCGTCCCTCGCTTACGCGTCGGGTTACATGAATCTAAGCCCTCCGGGCCGATGCTTATCCGCTCGGTTGCCAGCCTTCAGCACGCATGGTAGTTTGAGGCAAGGCCAGTCGGTCGTTCCCAGCTCGATTTCTCGGTGCCAAGCATGCAACTGGTACGCAACTTTACCCGCTTCCTCATCCTGGGGACGTGTTGCCTCGTCAGCACGGCGTCAGCGCTCCATGCATGCCCGAACTGCAAAGAAGGGTTGCTCGAGAATGGACGCGCCGGAACGGGGCTGGCTCGCGGGTTTGAGCTGAGCATTTATTTGATGCTCGGAGCGCCGCTGCTGATTTTGAGCACGCTGGCCATCGTCTTCTATATTCAAATCCGCTCGGCTAAGCGCAACGGCACGTACCCCGATTTGGCTAGCATCATCGCAGGCGCCGAGGCGGGTTCGCTGCCACCTTCTCCCCGATAGGTTTTTGGCGGTAAGGAGACATGTCAGTGCTGCAAGGACACGCGGAAATGTTGGCCGGCAAGAAACGCCATCGCATCGCAGGGCTCCTGCTCTTGGCCAACGTGAGCCTGGTCGCCGTCGCAGCCGTTTGGCGACACGCCGCGGCAGACGATCTCAAACTCGATAAGGCAAACGACAATTCGAGCGCGAAGTCCGAACCGCCCGACCAGTCGAGTGCCGCTCCTCAAGTCGAACCGCCCGAAGCCGGCGAAGCAATTCCATCGACGCTGGCTGCTCCGCCGACGAGTAATCCGGCCAGCGATCCAGTGATGGAAGAGCTGCGCAAAGTCATTTCCGATCCGAACAGCGGTTTAGATCTGCCGCGGCTGGATGAGACCAGTCCATTGGCCGCTGGAGCCAAGTCGTCGCAGCCCAGTCAGTGGGACGCGCGGCTCGAGCAGCGCCTGGCGACCGTGCATTCCCTATCGGCAGCCGCGCTGGCTCTGGTGCGCGAAGCTCGCAGTTTGACCGACGCTGGTTTGAATGAAGAGTCGGCCGCACTTATGCAGCGGGCCTCGGAGCTTCGACAGATGATCGCCGCGCTGGCCGCCGCGAAAGATTAACGCCTGGCGAATCGCAGGGAGAACCCACAGAGGCTCAACACAGAGGCACAGAGAGCACGGAGTATTTTCTCGTGTCTCGCTCCGCGCTCTGGGTGTCTCTGTGTTCCCATTCTTCTTGGCTTTGAACACGAACCTTTGCTTGGGCCAGTCACCATGACTCATTTGACGGCGGCGGTTATTGGTACGGGCTTTATCGGACCGGTGCATGTCGAAGCGATCCAGCGGGCTGGAGCGCACGTGTCGGGCGTTCTCGGCTCGAGTGCTAGTCGCTCGTTGCAAGCGGCTCAGGCGCTGGGTCTGCCGCGGGGCTATGCGTCGCTTGAAGAACTGCTCGCTGACGCCGACGTCGACGTGGTGCACATCACGACACCCAATCGCTTTCACTTCGAGCAGGCATCGGCCGCGCTGCGGGCTGGCAAGCACGTACTGTGCGAGAAACCGCTGGCAATGAATTCCGACGAGTCGGCCCAGCTGGTGCAGCTGGCTCGCGACTCCGGTTTGGCCGCCACGGTGAACTACTGCATCCGTTACTATCCGATGTGCATCGAGGCGGCCGAGCGCGTGCGCCGCGGCGAGGTGGGCGAGTTGGTTCACGTGGCGGGCAGCTATGCTCAGGACTGGCTGTTCTATGACACCGACTTCAACTGGCGCGTGCTCGACACCGAAGGCGGACAACTCCGAGCGATCTCCGACATCGGCACTCACTGGCTCGATCTGATCTCCTTCATCACCGGCCGCGAAGTCGAAGCGGTGTGCGCGGACCTGAAAACCGTTTTCCCGACGCGCGAGCGGCCGCTGGGGAGCGTTGAAACGTTCAGCAGCAAGCTGGAGCGCAGCGGCCAGACCGAACCGGTCGCCATCCACACCGACGACTGCGGCAGCGTGCTGCTGCGATTTGCCGGCGGGGGCCGCGGCGTTTTCTGGGTCTCGCAAGTAACCGCCGGCCGCAAGAACTGCTGCCGGTTCGAGCTGAGCGGTTCAAAGGAAACGCTCGCTTGGAACAGCGAAGTGCCCGACGAGTTGTGGATCGGCCACCGCGACCGCGCCAACGAGGTGCTGCTGCGCGATCCGGCTCTGTTGAGCCATCGAGCGCGGCGATTCACCGGTTATCCCGGCGGCCACAACGAAGGCTTTTCCGATTCGCACAAGCAGCTCTATCGCGACTTCTACGCCTATATCGCGGCGGGCGACTTTAGCGCGACGCCGACCTTTCCCACTTTCGCCGACGGCCATCGCGAGATTCAGCTCTGCGATGCCATCGCCCGCAGCCATCGCGAACAAGGCTGGGTCACAGTGGGCTAAGGCCCGACCTGCCTGGACACCATTGTTTGTGTCTTCGCGTCTTTGTCGCGCGTGAGCGCATGGAAGAACTTTGCCAAGAAACCATGCAGCGGTTTGCTTCTTTGTTTGGCAGTTTCCCCCACGCGCGGCATCTTTGCTGCGATGCTCTGGCGCGATTCATGCGTCATCGCATAAAAACCGATTGCGCACCCAACCGCCCTTAGAGTCCGCTTCTCGGATCGGCTCGCACCGACACGCGCACTTGCAAGCGATTGAAGTTTCGATGCATTGAGCATCGACGAGTTGCGCTAGCCGCTGCGGCATAGTCTTTGCCTTTACTGCGAGTTCGAACGCGGTTCAACGTTCTTCCCTCGGGTACTTTTGGCAAGGATTAAGACATGCGGTGTTTGTTCGTATTAAGCAGCCCTCTTCGATGCGGTCGTTCGCGCGATCCCTATCGCTCAGCGGCTCTGCCGCAAGCGCGCTCGTCGGGGACGGCGCAGCCACTGCGGGAGGGTTTCATCGCGAATTTGCCAAAAGGGGCGATACCAAATCTTAGCCGCCGGGTTGTTAAGAAGGATCGCCAAGCGTTGATCGTTATCGCATTGGCCCATCGATTGAGAACGCGATACGAACGAACTTGCCCGAGCTCGCGCCAAATAGCTCGCGGTGATACGTTGCCAACCTGGTTTTCGTGGATGACTGCGACGAATGCTCATGCAATATGCGACCGTCGAGCGCACCTCTTGCACGAGCAATTGCTCACACAGGCAGACTGTGCTGAAGCAGCGAACCTGACAATACATTAATGTTGCTTTTGCTGTGCATTAAAGGCTATCTTACGTTCACTCTTTTCTTTCCTTTTCTGTAAGGGCTCCATGTATGAAGCGGTCACGCGGTGGATTTACGTTGGTCGAGTTGTTGGTGGTCATCGCCATCATCGGTATCTTAGTGGGCTTGCTCTTACCCGCAGTCCAAGCCGCTCGCGAAGCAGCGCGGCGCATGCAGTGTTCGAACAATTTGAAACAACAAGGGCTGGCGCTGCTCAACTATGAGTCGACGCACAAGATTCTCCCTCCGTCGCTGTTGGGCTCAGGGCGCTTCGACGAGAAAAACCAGGGACTGCCCAACTATCATCAAACGCACGGTGGTGTAAAGAACACGACCGGTTGGGCGTTGATGTTGCCCTTTGCCGAAGGGGGCACGCTGCACCAGAAATACAACTTCAGCGCATGCTCGAGCATGTCGTCGCCCTACAGCTATCCGGTCACCGGCTCCGACACGATCAACGACGGCATCTACAACGTGCGTTTGCCGTGGCTGGAATGTCCCTCGCATCCGCAGGCCGGCGAAGTTTCTAGCAGTGGAGCTGGTTCGACCGCTTTTTATTCGCGCCGCAACGCCATTCGCACCAGCTACCTCTTCTCGACCGGCGTAAACACCGATTACGACAAGCCGTTCACTTATTACAACACCGACATTCGCCAAGGGATGTTCGGCAACGACGGCGCGGCCAAACTGGCCTCGGTCACCGACGGGCTGAGCAGCACGATCGCGTTCGGCGAAGCAGCCGGCGGTCGCACTAAGACAGACGCCAATTTCGGTCCCTGGGGTCTGACCGGCACGCACACATGCTGCCACGGCCGCGTGGTGGCGACGATCACGAACAGTCAGATCACGCCGACGATTAGCGAGGCCCAGAGCTGGCGAGTCAACGCACGGTGGCCCAGCGATGCGCTCGGCCGCAGCTACGCCTGGGTCTTCAACAGTCTGCACACCGGCGGCGCTCAGTTCGTTTTCGGCGATGGTTCGGTCCACTTCCTGACCGAATCGCTCGATTACACCACTTTCTGCCGGCTGGCTTATATCCACGACGGTC
>JBQCEI010000540.1:0-3530 GCA_051960375.1 Aureliella sp.
CAATTCAAAACCATCTTCGCCCGTGTATCCGGTGCGCGAGACGATGCACGGCTTGCCGAATTGTTCAGTGACCAGTCCGCGGTAGCGGCGGAGATTGAGAACTTTTTTAGGCAGCAACCGCTCGGCCAGTTCGATTGCCTTGGGACCTTGGACGGCGATCATCGCGGTGTCGTTGGTCGCATCGCGCACGCTCACGTCGGGAAAGTCCGCAACGTGCGGCTGAATCCATTTGGCGATCTTGGCGTGGTTGCCAGCGTTGACGACCAACAAGAAGAACTGGCGGCCGCTGGGGCTCTCCAGACACGAGACGAGCACGTCGTCGAGGATGCCGCCTTCCTCGTTGCACATGAGCGAATACCGAACCATGCCGGGCCGCATGTCGCTGACGCGCCGCGTCAGCAAGTGATCGAGCAATTGGTCGGCGCGGGGGCCCTCGAATCGCAGCCGCCCCATGTGCGAGATATCAAAGAGACCCGCCGCGTTCCGCGTGGCGTTGTGCTCGGCGACGATCGACGTGTACTGGATAGGCATCTGGTAGCCGGCGAATTCGGCCATTCGAGCTCCCGCCTGCACATGCCAGTCGTACAGTGGGGTCGTCAGCGCGGAACCGTTCATGAAATTCCTTAATAGCTTTCTAGCGAGCCGCCTCCCGGGCCGCGTCGCTATCTGCAACATCAAGCGCAATGAAGCGAAGTTCGCCACAAGTGCTAGGCCGGGGCAAGAGAGAGTCCTGCCGCCAAGCCGCACTGCTTGCGAACCTTCGCATACCAGAGCCAAATTGCCAACGAGCGGAATGCCAGAGCACGCAGAGGGCCAAAACGGCCATGCATTTTTCGGGCACTAGTGGATTGTAGCCATTGAGCAATGGCTGGCTAGGGCAGGGCCTTGGGGAAGAGATTCACCACCAAGACACGAAGACACTAAGAAGACCAGATCTTCTTCGTGTCTTTGTGTCTTCGTGGTTCAGTGCGCCGCTGGCGCAACGTCGAGGTCGACGATCGACAGCGGCATGGGCGTGCCTTCGCTGGTCATCAAGAGATGCTTGCCCGACTTGTCGAAGCAGATCGCTTCCCCCTGACGGCGAGCCGGCGCGGGGATCAGCTCGAGTTCTTCCGCCGACTTGGGATACCACTTCGCTTGCCGACGCTCCGCCGAGCTCGCCTTGGCCCAGTCGACATCGGGTGAGCGCCTGAGCAAGCAAGTCGGTCCGTAAGTGGACAGCGCGAGCAATTGGCCGTCGTCAGAAATGTCTGCTCCGGTGACCATTGGCAAGACAACGCTTCCGATCAGCTCGGCAGTCGCATTCTGCTGACGCTTCTCTGGATCGAACGCAATGGCGAACAATCGCGATCGCAAGTTCTCCTTGCTGGCCAGGATGAATTGCTCGCGCCACGGATCATAGGCGATCGCTTCGCAGTTGACTGGCCCATCGGGATAGCGCACATGCACCTCGAAGGCCAGCTCGGTCGAAAATTTGGCTGGCACGCGTGGGTTTCGCGGTGGCAGCCCGGGCTCTTTCACGCCGTAGATGACGACCTCTCGGCGCGAGCTGCCGTTGTCGCCCACGTCGGCCACAGCCAGATAGCTCGCCCCGTCGCGAGTGAAGCTGCACATGTCTTCCCAATCGTTGGCGCTAGCCCCTTCGATGTTCAGAATTGCTGCGAGCGATCCCTCGGGCGTGATAGCAAACAGTCGCGGCCAGTCTCCCGAGTCGTTGTGCGTCCACAGCACTTCGTCGTTGATCCGCGACCGCGCCAAGCCGCTGCTCTCGGTCACCAGATTGCTGTCCAGCACGACCGTCCCCGGCGGCAACGGCTGCGCCTGCCCGCGCGAAGTCAGCCGCACCCCGACGACGATCGAAAACACGATCGCCAAGCAGAAGGTGATGCGAACAGGGAGAGAGAGAGTTGTGGGCATGGCGCCGAACATTTCTTCGCTCCCCCTCGCCCCGCTTCGGGGAGAGGGGGCCGGGGGGTGAGGGGCTTGGTTTAAGTCACGGACTGCGCAATCGGTCGCTATCGTGAAGTATGTTCTCGAATTGGGAACCGCTCGCCGGGCCGCCCCGTCTAGTTGTACTACCGCAGTGCGTCCAGACTAGTGAACCGATGTTCCAGGGTGCGTGTAACCCGACGCGTAAGCGAGGGACGCACCCGCCGGAAAACTTTGCAATACTCATTTTGAACGCACAGACTCTGACGCGGAGAACGCAGAGAGGAACGTTTGTGTGCTTTAGGCACAGTTTTCCGGCGGGTGCGTCCCTCGCTTACGCGTCGGGTTACGTCCCTCGCTTACGCGTCGGGTTACTATTCCATAGCTTACGAAAATAAAAATTCTCTGACCGTCCCTCGTCCTCGTCAGTCAGGTGGTGCTCCATGCGTCTTGCACAGCTCCAGGCATTCGCCTTATGCAGTTTTTTCCTGCTCGCCAGGACTCCGGCCCAGGCTCAGCAGGAAATTGGCTTCATCGAAAAATTCGCGACTGCCGCCGATCGCCGCGAGGTGCTCCGGGAACTGATCCCGGGAACCGAAGACTATTATTACTATCACTGCCTGCATTATCAGAACCAGCACCAACTGGCCGAGGCCCAAGCGATCCTCGACCAGTGGAAGGGCAAGTTCGGGCAAAACCCGACGGTCGTGCGCATGACCGCGCGGCAAATGCTGCTCAGCTACGAGCAGACGCCCGAGAAGACCGCCGAGTATTTGCGACTGCGTTTGGGAGTGCAGTTGGACCATGGCCCGCCGAGCCGCGATCGAGTCGCCGCGCTCTCCAGCCGCCTCGATCCGCAGCGGCTGGAGCAGAAGCGGCTGATCGAAGCGGCGATCAATCGCGACCAAAGCCTCTCGCAAATCGCTACTGGCTCGTTGCCGCTGCTGGTCGATCGGCAGATGCCGCCCCATCAATTGCGGGCCTGGTTGCAGCGGCTCGAGCGAGCCGACTTTGATGGCCTGGTCAAACGCATCGCCGAAGAGCTGGCTCTGGCCGATTCGCGAGGCTTCGGCTGGGCCAGAGTTCATCAAATGCTGACCCTCGAGCAACTCGACCAACTGCTCGCTCTGCAGCCCAAGCTATTGCAGCACGAACCGTTCATTCGCATGTACGCTCAGCGCTTGGCTCCGTCGGACGATGTGCGGCTGGAGGAGCCGCGCGAGCTGCGCATGTATCTTGAGCGCATGCTCAAGTTCACCCGCCGCTTGCCCGCTTCGCAGAACAGTTTTAAAGCGATGGTCCTGGGAAACTTGTTGCGGCTGAATCTGCGCGAGGATCGATTCGATCGGGCATTGTTCCTGGAGTATCTCTCGCTGCCGCGGCAGGCGCCGTACTATGCGCTCGAGCGTTTTCAGAATCAGCCGATCACGCTGGCCGACTTGAACTATTCAATGGTGCCTCAAGTACTGTTGCCCCCCGTCGGCGACGATTCGACGCTCATTCGCAGATACCTCGAGCATTTCTTCCAGGCCGATGACAAGCTGGATGATTTTGCCAAGTATCTCGGCCGCGAATATCTGACGCGCGTGCTGGCCGAGACG
>JBQCEI010000541.1:0-3684 GCA_051960375.1 Aureliella sp.
GGCCAAAGTGTTTCAAGACGGGTTCCTGCGCCATCGCGATGCATTCCATTTGCTCGTGCCGCGCAGACCGCTCGATGAATTGCTGGGCAGCCGCTTTGCCACGGCGCTCAATGACGCTGGCGCCGAAGTGCGTCTGAACGCCGGCGCCGCGGGGCTCGAGTGGCGCGGGGAGGAGTGCTGCGGCGTGCGGCTGGACGACGGTCGCACGGTCGAAGCGACCGAAGTCGTCGTGGCAGTCCCCTGGCATAGCGTCAACCGCTTGGTCCGTGACGCTCCGCTGGCCGCGGCGCGGCAAGTCGGCGTGCAGGCCAGCCAGCTGCAGCCTTCGCCGATCAGCGGCGTGCACACCTGGTGGGATCGTCCTTGGCTGCCGACGCCGCATGCGGTCGTCGTCGGGCGACTGTGCCAGTGGGTGTTTTCGAAAGAAGAAGCGGGCGTACCGCCGGCAGGCGCCGAGCAAGCACACTCAGGCCACTATTATCAAATCGTGATCAGCGCCTCGCGCGGCTTGCCGCGCGGTGACGCCGCAGAGGTCAAACGTTTGATCAGCGAAGACCTGCAAGCGGTCTTCCCCGCCGCCCGCGCCGCGCGGCTTGAGCGGCTCAAGGTGGTTACCGATCCGCAGGCGGTGTTTTCCGTCGCTCCGGGCACAGGCTTGCTCCGACCTGCCGCAGGCTCGCATGCAAGCAACGTCTACTGGGCCGGAGATTGGACGCGCACCGGCTGGCCGGCGACGATGGAAGGGGCCGTGCTGAGCGGCTTTGCCGCGGCCGAGGCAATCGCCGCTCGCCACGACCGCACTGGCCGGTTTGTCGCTCCGCCCCTTTGAAAGCGACCCAGCTCGTCGCGCCGACTACGGGGAAAATCCCCAACATCAATGCGTCCTCATGGTCCTCCGGCCCGACCGGCTCCTGTCAGCCCCTGGACCATTTCGAAGAATGGACCTACCATGGTCCCTCTACCATCGGCACCGGCCGCCACGACCCTGCCGGCGACAGCCGCACAACCCAAAAGAAGTAAGCAACACTCTGAGGGCCTTGCCCCGAGTGCTGAGAACGGCAGCAGCCCCATGAACCCTTCGTGGCTCCCAACTTTGAATTCAAGTCGCCCACGGTGAGTTGCGTGGAACAGGTGCATTTTCAGGACGACCAGTTCAACGCCGACCTCACCCAAGTGCTTGGCTACTTGAACTTCTCATCGGGGAAACCGGATACCAAGACGCTGGCCGCTCTGAACCGGCTGTATGCTCGCGCCGTTCCCGGCACTCCCTACGAAGGCTTGCCGGCCTATCTGCAGATCCATCAGTGGCTTGAGGATGCGCTCGCGAAGCTGCCCGAGACCAATCCCGCTTTCGCCGAGTGTGAGCAAGCCCGCACGACGCTCGAGCTGGTCTGGCTGCAATTCTTGCCAGCCTATCTCGACTTTCATCGCGACCTGCTCTTTCATCAGGAAGGCGAAGGGCTCTTCAACGGCTTCTTCCTCGGCCGTGCGATCGAAGCGGTGCTGCAGCAAGGAGGCCCGTGGAACGAAGTCGACCGCATCCTCAGCGGGGCCATCGACGCGATCAACGATTTTGTCGGTCATCGTCCGGTAGCCGTGCTCGAAGGTCGGCGCCTGGAGCCGTATCCGCATGAATGGGTGCGACCGGTACCGCTGTATATCGTCGGCGCCGGCGTGACGACGGGCCCGTATGAGCGCGTGATCCAGTTGGCTCTCGATATTTTGCGGCAGACCGATCCCGGGATCCTGCAGCGAGCCCACTTCGATCTCGACATGCTCGACGAATTGGCGATCGATCCGCGAGCTTACGATTTCGATCATCCGGTCAACCGTCGTCCGAATTATCACTTCGGCCAGTGGGATCCCAATCAGATCGACAACGCCGGCTACTATCGCCGCTTTGTCATTCAGCAAGTGACGCTCGATGCGCTGCTGGCGCGACCGGCCGAAGAGACGCATCTGCCGAGCGACGAACTGCTGTTGGAAGCGGCGGCCGTGTTGGCCGGTACGATGTTGATGGGTTCGGGCATCAGCGGCAATAGTCCGTCGACGTTTCCTTCGACGACGACGCTCGCCAGCTTGATGACTCCGATCGCTCAGTTCCGCGACGAGTTTTACGAGCAGTTTCTTGAGCGGCTCAGCGGTCGTCATGCCCAGCGCTTGCTCGAGGAACAAAAGATCCGCCGCCAACCGCTCGGCGGCGCGCGGCAGCATCTCAACACCCATCTGGCTCGTCAACGAGCGAGCCAGCTCGAACACGTGCAACTGGCTCGACTGTTCGCCCGAATGGGTCATGCCGCAGCAGCCAAAGAGCAGTCCGACTTCGTCTCGGTTCCTTCGGCGCGCATGATCGCGCAAATCGATTGCCTGCTGACTTCGGGCAATCATGCGCTGCAGGTCGGTCGCCTGGATGAAGCGTCCGACGTCTTGCCGCAGATCATGGACTGGGTTCGCCGCGCGATCGGCTGCGGTGCGATCGTCGATCCGTGGAACATCCTGGGCTTTGCCGGAAATTTTCCGAGGTTCCAAGGTCCCGATGCCGCCGTGCACGACCACCGCGTCGGTGACCTGGTCGCCATCATGGAGCATATCTTTGCCCTCGAGTCGCGCATTTGGCGCGAAGCGGCCGGCACCGGGCGCAAGGATCTCTGCGAAGTCACCGAGCGACGCTTTCGCGAGAACGCGAACTGGTGGCGACAGTTCGCGGCGCACGAAGTCAGCGACGTCAACGCGACCGATCCACTCGAAACCTACGAGTCGGCCAAGCTGGTCGCCAAGGCGCTGTCGCTGTGGTACGAAGGAGGCTCGGCCACCGGCGACGTTCGCTTCTGGGCGCCGCACTGCCAGCTGTTCGATTCGCCGAAAGCGTACGCGCTGGTGGTCGAATCGCTGCTGGATCGCCACGACTTTGTCGCTTCGATGGCGCTGCTGGTGCACTGGCTCAGCGAAGCCCAGCGCGTCGGCTTGCAATCGGGCGGAGCTTCGTTCTCGGAACTAGCCCGTCAATGGCTTCAGCGTTTAGAGAGCAAACTGGCCGAGCAAACGCTTGCGGGCGAACCCATTGCGCCGAAGGCCCAAGAGGCTACTGCTACCAGCGGCGCTCCGCCGCAAGCCGCGGCGCTCGACTGGTCGGTCGCGCAAAAGTTCTTTGACCGTCTCGAAGCCAACGCGGAACAGTTCTGGCAACCGCCGTCGTTTCTGCTTTCTTCGAGCAAAGGCAAAGGCAAGCGCAAGTCGCCGGGCGGCGAGCTGCTGCACTCGGGCGACGACGAGCTCGCACTCGGCGATGAAGGGAGCTAAGACACGTTCAAGGCCGCCTACGATGACATGATCTATGTCGACAGCACCGACGATGGCAACGAAAGCGAAACGGCCGAAGAAGGGAGCGACAATCAGGACGAGTTGCTTCAAGAGTCCAATCGGCTGGGACAACACCTGACGTTTCTCAACGCGCTGGCTCAGATGTGGAAGACGGCGGCGCTCAGCCCGCATGTCCGCCGCCGCATCAATGAAGGGGGCGAAGCGGCTGAGCGGATCCTCGTGGCGATGGAACACTGGTCCGCTCAGGCGGGGGCCAATCGATTGGGGCTACTCGACCTGATCGAAGACGTCGCCAGCTATGCGATCGCGCGCCCCGGTTCGGACCACGAATCGATGGCCCGCTACGATCGCCAGCGATTGATC
>JBQCEI010000542.1:0-3072 GCA_051960375.1 Aureliella sp.
CTGAAAAGCTTGCGAAGCTCGCGCCCGATGCGCCCATTGCGCTTTGGCAAACGCCACTACTGGCAAGGCTCTACGCCATCGGCCTCCGCAGTCGCCTCGAAATGAACTCGCCGTTCACCGTTCAGTACATGATCGAGCACGCTGCCTGGCTGGTGAATACGCCCGCTGCGGTTGCTCGGCAGAAGCATCTGGCCGGTGAATTTGAAAACACATTCGATGCGATCGGTGCGCTTCGCAGTAACATGGATTGCCGCCTGCCCGATGAAATGATCGACCGCTTGCCCGACGATCCCGATGTCCAAAAAGAGTTGGGTATCCCTCGCGAGAACGCGGAGACGCTCGAGGAGTATCAGCGGCGGCTGCAGCAGTTCCAGGTGATCTTCCGCCAAGCCAAAGTCGACGCAGACTTTTTGCTCGGGCAGGTGCAGTTCGACCTCGGTCAGTATGGTACGTCGGAAGATTGGCTCAAGAACCACACGCTCGTCAATCCCGCCGCTGCCCGCTGGCATTTCGGAGCGCGCTATACGCTCGCCCGCGACTACCAGGAGGAAGGCAAAACCGACGCGGCCGTCGAGCAGCTCAATGAGAACGGCAGCCCGATGGAAGCGGGCAATCGCTTGCGAGCTCGCTATCTCACGCGGTAGAAAGTTCGGACTCACCCGCGGAGGCACGGAGATCGCGGCGGGAGAACACTTACAAACCGAAGTAGCTTTCTTCTAGTCGGAGCATCTCTTCGTAGCGCTCGATCATGTCAGGCGCAGCGACTTTCTTGATGTTCTGCGCGAGGACGACCGACTCGAGGGTGTGGATCAGCCGCTGCAAGCGAACCTCGCGCATCTCGGCGGTCAATATCCGCCGGCGGGCGGCTAGCTGCTCGTCGCGACTGCGCGCCAGGGCCTCGTAGCCGGGCATGGCTTTGACCTCAGCGATAAAACTCTCTCCCGCTTCGCCAGTGAGCGTCTCGGACTTAGCCCACGCGGCCGGATCGGCCAGTTCGGGCCAGCGATCGAGGATAGCTGCGCGAAGCTCGCGGCGGATGCTGAACCCGCCTCGCCCGCTCCGTCCACCTCGTCCGCGTTGACCACTCGAGCCCCGGCGCGCATTGCGGTAATCGCGCTGCGCCTGGTCGTACTCGTCGAAAACCACGCTGACATCTTCGTCCAGCCCGAGCGAGAGCTGCTCGCAAAGTGCGGTGATGATGTGCCGCTGAGTGGGCGAAGCCTGTCGCCTCAGCTCGCCGAGCGTTCCAGTCATGTACGCCAAGCCTTCGTCGCTCTCTGCCTCCTGCTCGTCGAGGGAATCGGCATCTTCCGATTCCATCGGCTTGAGATCGTAACGCGGGATGCGGCTCGCCTCGCGCAGCAGTGCATCGCTGCCGCAGAGCGGGATATCGATCGTTTCACTGGCGACCACCGCGTGAGCGTGCGCTTCGGCGAGCGACACGTGGCCGTCTTCATCGCAGTCAGCACCGTCGAGAGGTTTCCCCGAGCGGGAGTGGCCGATCAGTGCGCCCCAGAAGTAGCTGCTGTATTCTTCATCGTCGCCGACATCCGGACGGCAGCCGGCAGCGGGCAAGTCATGTCGCTGAGCGAAGAAGCCGGTCCGCACGTTGACCGCCAACCCTTGCTCGCGGTCTCCTTCATAGAACATCGTATGCGCAAAGCCGCCGCAGTAGCACTGCGCCATGACGAGGACCACCGGCACCGACTCGGGCAGCGAATCAAGCCAACTGGAAAACTCGCGCATCGTCAGTTCGCGATGCCCCCAGCAGCTGATCGAAGTATCGTACGGCTCGTCTCCTTTGGCCGAACCGCCATGAGCCGTCACATAGACGATCAAGCGATCGCCTTGCTTGAGCTGACCTTTGACGACATCGAAGCCTTTGCGAACATCGTTGAGGCGGTTCGAACCGCTGATCGCCGGCACGCGATGATTGCGATAGATGATCTCGCCGCCGGCCGATCCCGGCGGCGAAAAGATTTCTTCGAGCAAAGTGATCGCCGGCGACGCCGGACCGCTCGGCTTTTGCAGCTCCTGCAGATCGTCTCCCGGATCAAAGCCATCGGCGAAGTGAATGCGATGGCTGACACCTTGAGGATGCGTGTGGCTGGTCACCTCTTGAAAGAAGATCACATTGGCTTCGAGCGAAGCCTGATTCCCTTCCGGCGCATAACCGCCGCCGATGGTCAGGATGTGATCCGCCGCCAGAATCGCACCGCCGCCCAGTGCAATGGTCGCCAGAGCCAAAGTTGCCGCCAAGACGAGCGCAGAAGCTACCGCAGAGAACCGGTGCCGCATGATCGAAGTGCTCCCAGCGAAAAGAAATGGTCGCCGGGGGTCAGTATATCACTCGCCTGTCGAAAAAGCGCTTTGCGAACGAATCAGCCGCAGGGCGTTAGCCCGCGGTTGGCGTCAAGAAACCGGGCGCTACCGCGTGCCGGCTGATCGGATCAATCCGTCGCGGACAGTTTCGAGCACGAGCACGAAACCCAGGCCTGCCGGGCGGGCTAAGGGATTACGGACCTTGGGTCCTTAACGTGGCGGGTATCGTATGCGCATCGGGGCATAGTTCGAACGCTTGAATCGCTCGTACTCGTGCTCGTGCTCGAAACCCCAGCCCTGCCGGGCTGGGGCTAAGGCGTGCGGACCTTGGGTCCTTGGCGCGGCCAAAGAAGCCTACGCGACCCAGGTCGGTTCCCAACCGCTGCGGTAGGGCTTGCTGAGCCACTGGTCGGCGGCGGGCAGGTTGGTAAAGCGCATCGTCTCGGAGCTCCAGTTCAGCTTTTGCTCCGGAACGCGAATCGCCACCGTGCCGAGGAGCACTGTCTCGGTCAGCGGGCCGGAGTAATCGAAGGCCGAGGTCGTTTCGCCTACGCCGCGGCAAGCGTCGGCAAACTGGACGTAGTGATCGACCCCTTCGACGCGCGGCAATTCTTGCGAGGCGTACTTGTCGACCGGGAAGAGTTTCGGTTGGGCGACGTGCGGGATGACCAGCGAGCCGGTCTCGCCGACGAGCACCGAACCGGCGCCGGGCAATTGATAGTCAGCCGGAATGTGGCTGAGCCGGTCGCG
>JBQCEI010000543.1:0-3071 GCA_051960375.1 Aureliella sp.
GAGCGGCTGATGCGCGCTTGCCAATCAGTCTGCGAACACATCGTCGCTCTCTCGGACATCCCTGCCGTGCTCACGATGTCGCTCAGCGCGGCCGAAGTGATCGACTGGGTGATGCACTCGCTCAGCGGCGAACTGGTGCCACGTCCCTCGAAGGCCGGCTCGATTCCGATTATCGGCTGGCTCGATCTGACGCTCGACGATGCGCCGCATTTGATTCTCACCGGCGTGCACGACGGCGTCGTTCCCGAATGCGTTAATGCAGATCCGTTCTTGCCCAACCAGTTGCGACGTCAGCTCGGCATGATCGATAATGCCCGCCGCTACGCCCGTGATATGTACGCGTTCAAAGTGTTGCTGCAGTCGCGGCGACACGTGCGCGTGATCGTCGGTCGCACCAACCTCTCGGGCGATCCGTTGGTGCCCAGCCGCTTGCTGCTGGCGTGCGATCTGGCCGAATTGCCGGCTCGCGTGTTGCGGCTGACTTCGGAGGAAGGGATCGATGTGCTGCCCGAGGTGCGCAAGCGCTGGCAAGCTGCCGATGGCGAAAAGCTCGGCCTGGCTGTCCCACCACCCGACAGCGCGCGCAAGCCGCCCTACTTGACCGTTACCGCCTTCCGCACCTATCTGGCGTGTCCGTATCGTTTCTACTTGAACCATGTTCTCAAACTCCGAGCGATCGATGATGTCGATGCGGAATTGAGCGCCGGCCAGTTCGGCGATCTGATTCACGAGACCCTGCGGCGGATGCACGACGATCCGGTGATCGGCAAGAGCGCCGATGCGGCTGCGATCGAAGCGTTCCTGCGCGAGACGGTCGAGCATGTCGCTGCTGAGAAGTACGGGCCGCATCCGGCCGCGGCCATCCGCGTGCAGATCGCTCAAGCTCAAGATCGCCTGGCGACGTTTGCGGCCAAGCAAGCCGAGCATGTCGCCGCTGGCTGGCAGACGCGGCACTACGAAGTCGACGCCGAGCTCGAAATCGGCGAACTGTTCGCCGGTCAGCCGCTGCCGATCCGCTTGCTCGGGCGCATCGACCGCATCGATTATCATCCGGCGACCGGTCGCTGGGCCGTGTGGGACTACAAGACCAGCGACGGCGGAACCCGGCCGGTTCAAAACCACTTCAACTCCAAATCGGGCTGGACCGATCTGCAATTGCCGCTCTATCGCCACCTGGTACGAGCCCTGAAGATCGACTCCGAACCGACCGTCGGCTACATCCTCCTGCCCAAGAGCCACCGCGAGGTGAGCTTTGTGCCGGCAGAGTTCACGCGCGGCCAGCTTGCCGATGCTGATTCCGAAGCACTCCGCGTGATGCAGTCGGTCGCGGCGGGGATTTACCAGCCGCGGACGTTGACGGCGATCGCCTTCGATGATTTTGCCAGGATCTGCCAGGTCGGTACTCAGCAATCGTCACCGCCGCGTCCGCCCCGCCGCCCCGACAATCATCACCGCGCGGCGGCCGCTCACCGGCTGGCTAATCAAAGAGTCGTCGAGGCGGCCGAGCGGCGTCTGGCCGATCCCGACGATCTGGCGCTCCGCGGTTCGGTCGCGCCGCCACTGATGCCGCTGATGATTCGCGCTTCGGCCGGCACCGGCAAAACGTATCAGCTCAGCAATCGCTTGCTGCAGATCATTCTGTCGGGCCAGAGTGTCGATCACGTCCTGGCGACGACCTTCACTCGCAAAGCGGCGGGCGAAATTCTGCAACGCGTGCTGGTGCGATTGGCCCGAGCTTGCGTGGACGATGCTCAGTTTGCCGAACTGAAAAAAGCGATCAGCCAACTGCCGTTCGAACAAGCTGACTGTCTGGCGGCGCTGCGCCGCGTGACTCGCCAGCTCCATCGCTTTCGCGTCAGCACGCTCGATAGTTTCTATGCCCAGCTGGCGCGTACGTTCAGCCTCGAACTGCGGCTGGCTCCAGGCTGGAGCGCGGTCGATCCGGTCCGCGAAGAAGCCATTCGCATGCAGGCCATCCAGCACATGCTCGACCAGAGCGAGCAGCGAACGCTGACCAGCCTGGTGAAGATGCTCTCCAAGGGCGAGACCAAGCGCTCGGTCGCCCGCGAAATTCAAGAGACGGTCGAAGGGGGTTATCACTTCTACCGCGCGGCCGGCGCCAAGGCATTCAACGAACTGAAAGTCCCCAAGTCGCCACCGGAAGAGGAGTTTCATCAAGCGCTTGAATTCCTCAGGCGTTTCGATCCCGGGCACAAGAGCATCCGCAACGCTCAGGCGACCATGGCCGATCTTGCCTCCGCTGGCGACTGGGAAGGAGTCGTGGGACAGAGCTTGATGAAATCTGCGGTGGCGACCGGCCGCTTCTACAACCGCGAGCTCGATCCGAAACTGCTGGACCAATTGGCGGTGCTGCGCCGCAAGTGCGCTGCGGAGATATTGCCGGTGCGGCGGGCTCAAGCTGAAGCGGCTTACGAACTGCTCGACAGTTTCAACGGCCAGTACATGGCGCTCTTGCGGCGTCAGCGCATGCTGGCCTTCGCCGACATTACGTACCTCTTGTCGCGATGGATGAACCAGACTTCTGCGAGCGGCTTAGCGCCGAACGATCAAGCTCTCATTCCGATCGACCAGCAGCAACTGATGCTGCGGATGGATTGCGGCATCGATCACTTGCTGCTCGACGAATTCCAGGATACGGCTCCCGATCAGTGGCACATCATCGAACCGCTGGCCCGGCCGCTGACGCAAACGATCACTCCCAGCCAATCGTTTTTCTGCGTCGGCGATACCAAGCAAGCCATCTACGGCTGGCGCGGCGGCGTGGCCGAAATCTTCGACACCGTCACGCGCAGCGTCGCCAACTTGAGCGAGGAAGAGCTGCGCGAAAGTTATCGCAGCAGCCCGCAAGTGGTCGACGCGGTCAACGACGTGTTTCAGCACCTGACGCGGCATGAGAACTTCGCCGACTGCAATGAAGTCGCCGATCAGTGGTGCCGGAAATTCCCCGAACACAAGACGACCCGCAGCGACCTGCCTGGTTACGTGCTCGTCAAGAATGGCATCGCGTGCGATCCGGCCCTCTCGAGTGAGGACCGCGAAACCGCCGAGCT
>JBQCEI010000544.1:0-7564 GCA_051960375.1 Aureliella sp.
GAAGACCAGCCCGAGTCGATTGGCGATGTACTCCATCAACGTCGTCTTGCCGTAACCCGGCGGACTGATCAGCAGCAGCAAGCCCATGCGGTCGGTGCGTTTGTTTTCGCCCGCGGCGCCCAGTTGCTTGGCAAGGTTCTCGCCGACCAGCGGCAGATACACGTCGTCGATCAGGCGGTTGCGCACGAAGCTCGTCAGTACGCGAGCTTTGAATTCATGCGTCCGCAGCGCTTGCTCCGACGCGTGCAGCAGCTCGCGCTTCTTGGCCTGCAACGCTTCAAAGCGAGGCATGACCCGCTGTGTGTGATGCGTCAATCGCTGCGTGAAGTCGTAGTAGTTGAGTCGCAGCTTGCCGCCGGCGATCCTCGGGTGATCACCATGCAAACCGGTGACGTAACAGGCCGCTTCGCCGCCCTGGCCGTCGAGCGCTCCCTTATCGGCATTGGACCTATCAGCCAGCGGGCGGTAGCCCCCGGTTTCTTTTGCCGTTTCTTTTTCTTTTGCCTTTGCGGCTCGGTCTGATCGGCCGCCACCGCGTGCCGGCTGAGGTTCGATCGTGAAGGGATCATCGTGGCTGACGATCAGCCGCGCCAGTTCGAGCCGATAGTCGGCGATCGGGTCGAGTTCTTCGTGCGCATCGCGTTTGAGCGTCGCCAGGCTTGCATCGACGATGCTAACGCCGAGTTGCCAGAGATGCCAAGGATTGTCGCGATGCGGGGCCAGCGATGTCTGGATCGCCGTGCGAGCCGACTCGCTGAAATGATTGCGAAGCGACTTGAGGGCGCTGGCCGCGCGGGGGCTGACGACCGGCTGTGGGCTGCCGCTGAGGATTTGTTCGAATACGTATTCGGCGGCTTCCTTCTGTCGCACCTGGCGCACAAAATCGCCGCCGTGCTCGGCGAGGTGTTCGGCCACTTGCCGTCGATAAACTTCGGTGCGATGGTCCGAGCCGACTAGCTTTGCGACCGTGCCGTAGCTGCCGAGCCACTTCTCGGTCGCCTCGCGTCGATCGTCCGGAACGAGCCGTTGCCATGCGTACCACGCCACTGCGCGTGTGGCCGGCGAATATCGCAGCAGCCCGAGACTGCTTTGAAGCTTCAAGAGGTGATCGAGCAAGTTCACTGCGTCGGAATCGTGAACGCCGCGCGAGTAACCTCCTGCGTGCAAGTTCTGCATCCACTGGCGGAGCCAAGCCACGCGCTGCTCGGGCGTGGCTTGCCGAAAGTCCGCTGGCAGCCAATCGGCGACGGCCTCGCCGCGCCGCCACGACTCGAGCGTCTGAAAAGCGAGCGTCTCGGCGCGATAAACCGTGTCCGATTCACTCGCATAAGTCTGCAGCCACAGGTCGCGAGCTTGCTCGAGCACCGGCGCGTTGAGCGGCGAATAAAACTGCGTTCCGGTCAGATGCAAATACAACCCGCCGTCGCGTGCGACCGTGGTGAGCTCGACAGCTTGTTGGTTCACCGCGAAGACGTGCTGGCCGAGCCGGATGCGATCTGCCCCATCGACAAACAGCTCGTGCCGATCGCGTTGTTGCCGCAGCGCATCGTCGGCCAAAGTTTTAAGTCGGCTGAGCACGTCTTCCATGCGGACGCTGTCGCCCAATTGCCCGAGCTGGTCGGCGATCTTGCGAACTTTGTCGACCATCGGGTCGGCCGCGAAGAACGCTCGCAGCGCGTCCGCCTCTTCGATCCGCGTTGCCCGCGCGCCGACGCCAGTGAGGACGCGCTCGGCCGCTTTGACCAAGCCATCGGCTCGCCGCGAGCGGATTTCAACGAGCTGTTGCCGGCGGGCTTCGAAGGCCGCGATGAGGGCTTCGCGTTTCTCGTTCAGTCGCTCGAGCAGGCCATCGTGTTCGGCAAAGCGGCCCTCGAGCTCTTCGATGTGCACCATCATTCGCGACAGCGCTTCGTCGACCTTCTCGGGCTGGTCGGCCGCATCGAGCAGTCCGGCTGACGACTGGTCGAGTAGCTTCGACTGCGAGGCAAAATCGGCTTCCATCTCCGTGCTGAGCAGCGAACGGAGCCGGGCCTTCAATCCGGAGCGAGCGCGATTGAGTTCCGAAAGCAGATCACCTGTGCGGTCGACGATCGCGGTTCGCTGCGTGAGGTCGTCGATCTTCAGCTGCGAGACGGTTTCGACCAGCAGTTCCAAGTCGACCGCGATGTCGCCGAGCTCCTTTTGCAGCTCGCGCCCGGCGGCGACGACGGAAACGTGCGGCACTTTGGCCGAGGCTTCGACGATCCGTCGGCGATAGGGCTCAAGCGCGGTTTCCGACAGCAGAAACTGCACGCACCGCTGGCCGATCCGCTCGGCGGCTGACTCGAGCTGAGCTTCCAACTGCGCGACCGCATCGGTATCGATGTAGCGAAGTTCGCGCAGGCCCACCGCATGGCCGCGTTGGGCTCGCAAGTCGCGCAGCAGCGTAACGAAGTCGGCGATCGATTCAAATCGCGAGCGCTCGGCAGCTCGCAGCAGTTCGGCGGTCGCCGTTTGCGACTGAGCCAGAGCGGCGGCTGTTTCGTTGCGGACGCGCACGACCTTTTCGTATTCGTCGACCGCTGCTGCGGCCGCGTCGCGGATGGTCGTCAGCGGGACGGACAGCTGATACGTCTCGTCGCGATCGATCCAGAAGTAGCCGTCGAGCACACTGGAGGCGCGTTTGACGATGTCGACATACAAATCGCCGTACGATTCGTCTTTGTCGACCAGCTGCAATATTTCCTGGCACTCCGACATGCAGCGGACCAGGTCGCGGTTGCCGATTTTATAAAGCATCGATTCGGCGACGACCGGCGCTTTGAAGTCGGGGCCGACGAACGGCGTTTGCCAGAGCTGGAGGGCGTGATGTTTCTGCGGCGTGTCTTGCACGCGCATGGTGATCATGCGGCCGTCATCGAAAAACGACTGGCCATGACAGAACAGCGGGATATCGACATCTTGGCGAATCAAGTTGTAGCGCAGATGAAGATAAGTGCCCGACTCGGGCTGAAAGAATTGATAAAGATAATCCTCGCCGTTGGGAGCGGCGATCGTGCGCTGGAACTGGACGTCGGTCAGGCCGTGATCGAACAGTTTGTAGTTGCCGGTCTGCAGGAATACGCCGCCGGGAAAGATGATGCCGTGGTCGTCGGGCAACTCGGTGCAGGCTTGCTTCATCGCGTCGAGCCGCATGGCTTGGCGACGCTTGACGCTGTAGATGAAGTGGCGGAATTCTTTTTCCTGATACGGGCGGATCTTCAGCAGGACCAGATTGCCGAGGATGCAATGGTAGATCTCGGCGTCGTCAAGCGTTTGATCGGGATCGTCGACCGGCTCGCTATAGATGCCGCTTCCGGTGGAAGTGTTGTCTTCGATCTTGATCGTCAAATCGCCGCCGACGCATTCCACGAAGACGGTGTCGCCGATTGATACGTGCGGGTGCAGACCTGAGCGATGCTGCTCGCGCGTGGCTCGCGTCCAGCGAAAGCTATGTTGCTCGGGATAGCGAATCTCTTGTTCGCTGCGGTTGTCCAGATAACGAACGGCGTGGCCGTCGATGGCCCACTTGAAGGCCTTGATGTCCTTGGCCGTCTTGCCGACTTGGAAGACGATATAAAACAGGGGACCGTTCTGGAAGAAGCAGCCAAACGTTGCTTGCTTGTAGTAACGCATCAGCTCCGAGAAGTCGCGCTGGAAGCGGTCGTCCATCCAGAGCGTCAGCGGCTCCTCGGTCGCTTGTTCCCCTTCGAGCCGGTAGAGGCTGAAGACGTCACTCGGCGCGATCTCGGTCTTGAGCCCGAACTGGACGTTGTAACCCAGCAGCAAGTGACTGCCGACCGAGATCAAATCGCGCGGCACGCAGTTGTGCTCGGTGGTGACATGCACCGTAGCGAGCAGCCGTGTGTCGAGATTGCCAAAGACCTTCGAGCGCTCGGCGTTGAGCTGTCCGAATCTCCGCCGCAATTCGTCGGCACCGTCGCGCAGGCGCTTGCGCAGCACTTCGTAGGTACTGGCCTGGATGGCTTCGGTTGTCATCGGGTTGGCAGCCTGTTGAACGGTTTTTACCGCGGAGACGCAGAGAGCGCGGACGTGTTACTTCTTGACTACCGGGCGGCCGTTGATGACCTGGGCGATCGGTTGATCGGCCAAGTTCAACGTGCCGGCGGTGTTGAGAAGTTTGATCAGGTTTTGCCGCAAGTCGCTCGGACCGCCGTCGGCGGCCAGGTGTTTGGCGGCTAGGCCGGCGATCGTCAAGTCGCGGAGATCGGAAGCGGTCAGGTTCAGGTTTCCAATCAGCGCTTGCAGGCTTTCCTGGAAGTGATCGGCATCGCCGTTGAAGAACGTTTCCTTGATGTCGGTGACCACCTTCGAGTTGCCCACGAAGCGGTCGATCGCCTTGCCTCCTTTGACCGCCGAGGAGATCTGATCGAAGAACTGACCGTCGCCACCGACGATATCGATCTTGGCCGATTTGAGAGCCGCGGCGACCACGTTGGCCTGTTGAGCCGCGATCTCTCGCTGGGCTTCGATGGACGCGATGTCGATGGCTTTTTCTTTTTCAAGGCGGAGCTTGAACTCTTCGTGGTCTCTGCCGACGCCGTCGAGTTCTTTCATCGCAGCTGCCTTCTCGGTGATGCCCTGGGCTTCGCTGGAAAGTTTTTCCTTGAGGATGCGGGCTTCGACGAGGCCCTGTTTTTCCTTGGCTTCGGCTTGGGCTGCGATGACTTCGGCTTGAGCGAGCCCTTCGGCGGCGAATTCGGAGGTGGCAGCGGCAGAGCGGAGCTTGGTCGCTTCGGCTTCCTTTTCCGCCTGGTCGCGTTCGGCTTCGGCTTGAATGCGGATCTTTTCGGCGATCAGCTCAGCCGCCTTGCGAGCCGCTTCGGCGGCTTTGATCTCGCGCACGAGTGCTTGTTCGGCCTGCGTTTCGGCGCTGGTCACTTCGACGCGCTTGACGCGTTCGGCTTGGGCGAAGGCTTCGGTGTCCTTGATCTTCTGTTGCTCTTCGACCACCGCTCGCTCGACCATGACGCGCTCGCGAATCACCTCTTGGATGTTGCGGCGTTCGGTCTCGAGTGCCTTGTCCTTTTCGACTGTGGCGATGCCGACGACGCGCTCGCGCTCGGTGGCTTCGAGCATGCGATCGCGCTCGATGCGCTGGAGTTCGATGGCATCGGCGCGTTCCTTGTTGCGCTGGGCGATGAGCACTTGGCGGCTCATGTTCTGCTCGGCAACGCCGAGCTCTTCATCGGTCGCGATGCGCGAGCGCTCGGCGTCGAGCCGCGTTTCCTGGCGCACTTTGGCGGCGGCCGCTTGTTCACGCGATTCAATTTCCGCAACGGCTCGCTTCTGGCGCTCGACCGCTTCGACGCGCTGCCGCTCCAGTTCCATGATCGCTTCTTGAGCTTCGACGTCTTGCTTCTTGAGCGTTTTTTCGCGTTCGCGGGTGAAGTGGTTTTCTTTGATCTTTTCTTGCGAAGTCAATTCGGTGATCTTCTTGATACCCTCGGCATCGAGAATGTTGTGAGGGTTCAGCAGTTCGAGGCGCGTTTGTTCGAGATAGTCGATCGCGCAGTCGTCCAGTTTGTAACCGTTCAAATCGGTGCCGATGACTTTCAGGATCTCCGCTTTAAAATTCTCGCGCTTGTCGTACAGTTCGACAAAATCAAATTGCTTGCCGACCGTCTTGAGAGCTTCCGAGAACTTGGCATCGAACAGTTCGCGGAGCGTTTCGACCTGGCTAGCTCGTTTGCAGCCGATCGACTGTGCGACTTCTTTCATCTCTTCGAGCGACTTGTCGATGCGCACGAAGAAGGCCACACGAATATCGGCGCGGATATTGTCGCGGCAGATCAGCCCTTCGGCTCCCTCGCGAGCGATCTCAAAGCTTCTTAAGGTGAGATCCATCTTTTCGGAGCGATGGATGATCGGAAACACCATGACGCCGCTGGCGGTGGCCACTCTCATGCCGCCGTGGCCGGTGCGGACGATCGCCTCATCGGGACCGACCTTTTGGTAACACCTGCTGACCAGGATCACGATCGCGACGATGAATAAGACTGTGGCCAGGGCGGCAAATGCGAGGTAGGGCTGGGGACCGTCGGATAGAGATGTTTGGCCCAAGAGCAAGAAGAGTTGGTTCATGGCTATTCACCGCTAGTAGTTGGGGAAACGATATAAGTTCGCGTTTTGGCGTCGAAGTGGGCGATCCACACTTTCGTGCCTTTGGCCAGATGCGGGCCGTCGGTGCGCACGTTCAATAGCAGCGGCGCGCCGTCGGTTTTGAATCGAACCTGACCGTATTGAGGTGTGGCTTCGATCGAACAGATCTCGCATTCCTGCCCAATCAAAGATTTCGAAGACAAATCCTCCGAGACATGCCAGCCGCGGAGCGGCCGGGTGGCCAGCTTCGTCAGCGGCAGGGCGATCGCCAGATTGCGAACAATCAGCAGCGACGACCAGCCGATTCCCGGATGCGTTAGGAAGATCGTATCAACGCTTTTCCATAGTGTGATCGAGACCGTCCACCAAAGTATGCTGAAAATGCACAGCCATATCATGACCGGCATATCGCTCAAGTTCAGCCACCGCAGCGTGACCATCCCCAGGCCGCTGACCGCATCGGAAAGATCGCCATCGTGCCCAACGTCGACATCGTGGCCGATGTCCAAATCATGGTCGATGCCCAAATCATGGTCGATGCCCACATCGTGACCGTGGAGGTCCGCACCTCCCAAAATCGCTAGCACGCTCCAAATCATCAGCATGGCCAGGAGGAAAGAGGCCGGCAGTACGGGCAATTCCAGGAGTGGCTCAATAAACTTCATCATCCACTTCCCACCGCTGGTCAAAGTTTTTGATAAGGACCGTACGAGCGGTTAACTATAGCCCCTTTATGACCCCTCGAGCCACCGAAATGTTCACCTAGAACGTATGGCGGAAAAGGAGCCGGTTTTAGGCGCTGATTTTCAGAGATGGAGTTGGATGCATTGCCTGGCGATGGGAGTCACTCCCAGACTCCGGCTTTTGAAGTTTCGCACTCCTCAGTGTGGCACTGGCTATGCCAGTGTCTTCTACTTCGAAGTTGAAGGTCAGAAGGTGCCGTAAAGCGTTCCAGTGCCAAACCAACTTCCCCAAGACCTGGTGCAGGATAATGCGCCATCGGAGAGTTTTACGTCCTGAATGCAGTAAACTTCGAAAGAAGAGCCACTGGCGTAGCCAGTGCCACACAGGACGAAAGAGCACAGAGAACTAGGCCCGCAGCGACCCAAGCGGCCAAGTGCGACTCACCAGAGCCGTGACGACCATCGTCGCCGCCGCAGCGATGAAGGCGATGTTCAAACCGAAATACTCGGCCAGCTGTCCCCAGAAAGCGGAACCGATTGCCATGCCGCAAGAGAACGACATGAGGTAAGCCGACATCCCGCGGGCCCGCAGCCGTCGCGGCAAGTAGATTTGCGCGGTGGCGTTGAGCGTCGTCATCGTCGTCATCCAGCCCACGCCGATGACCAGCAGCACCGCAAAGCCGCCCCAGGCACTGAGCGGCGCGGCCAGCACAGCCATCGCAGCAGCGTAGATCAGCGAT
>JBQCEI010000545.1:0-2487 GCA_051960375.1 Aureliella sp.
CCTAGGCGGTAAAAAATGCTATGCACGCGGATGGGCTTGTGAAAATTGGCTTTCTGGCCGATACTACCAAGCTTCACAAGCTTCCGAAATAGGCCCAACCCACCCGTTCTTGTGGAGCGGATGATAGGTAAAAGACAGGGATTGGGCCCGTCGCTTCAAGCTGCGATGCAAGGGAAAGCACGTCACACTAGTTCGATTTGGTAATGCTGGAGTAAGTTCGGTATGGCACGTTATCACGGCCCCAAGGCCCGGGTGAATCGTCGTTTGAGCATGATGGTCTACGAAAGTGCCGGAGCGGCTCGCGCTCTGGAACGTCGTGACAGCCCCCCGGGCATGCATCCCCGCGGCCGCCGCAAGAGCAACTACGGCGCGGCTCTCACCGAGAAGCAAAAGATCAAGCATTACTACGGACTGGGCGAGCGGCAGCTGCGACGCTACTTCGATAAAGCGGTCCGCGGCGTCGGCAACACCGGACAGACGCTGTTGCTGATGTGCGAGCGCCGGCTGGACAACGTCGTCCGCCGCGCGGGCTTCACCAAGACCCGTCCGCAAGCTCGCCAAGGAATCGTCCACGGCCACTTCCGCGTCAACGGCGTCAAAGTGACCAAGCCGAGCTACCAGCTGCGCGCGGGCGACGTGATCGAAGTCAAGGGACGCGAGAACCTCAAGAACGTCTACCGCGGCGTGATCGCCAACAGCACCGCTCAGTCGCTGGACTGGGTCGCTTTCGATTCGGAAAATCTTAAGGCGACCGTCCTGAGCTTGCCGACCGCCAATGACATCAGCTTGCCGGTCGATGCCAACACGGTGGTCGAATTCCTGTCGCGCTAAACGCGAGAATCGTACGCAGCAGGAGGCACCGGCATTGTTGTCTGGTGCCTTCTGCCGTTTACACGCTCGAGCCACGCTGGTTTTTTTACCGCACAGTCGTAGAGACGAGCCGGGGTCGCAATGGCCTGGCTGGCGTCTCTGCGCCGTCGGCTCTTCTCCGCTTCTCTGCGGTAAAATAGAGCTGCTTGGAAATCAATCTCAGGGAGTCACCTGTCCTCATGCATAGTCAACTGGTTGTTCTCGGTGGCGGGCCCGGTGGATATGCCGCTGCATTTTTGGCTGCCGATGAAGGGATGGAGGTGACGCTGGTCGAGGCCGAACCGCGGCTGGGCGGAACCTGCTTGCTGCGCGGTTGCATCCCGTCGAAGGCCTTGCTGCACGTAGCTCGCGTCATCTCCGAAGTCGACGAACTCCGCGAGGACTGGGGCGTTACTTACTCGCAGCCCGAGATCGACATCGATCGCGTGCGGGCTCGCAAAGAAAAAGTCATTAGCACGCTCAGCGGCGGCCTGGCCCAGTTGGCCAAGCAGCGCAACGTGCGGGTCATTCAGGCCCGCGGCGTCTTCGAGAACAGCACGACGCTGCGGCTGGAGGGCGATCATGAATCGATTCCGCCCGAGCGTCAGCTGACCTTCGCCTCGTGCATTCTGGCTACCGGCAGCGTGCCAGCGATGCCGCCATCGTTCAACATCGGCACCGATCGCGTGATGGATTCGACCGGGGCGCTTAACCTGGCCGATATTCCGAAGACGATGCTGGTCGTCGGCGGCGGTTACATCGGTCTGGAGATGGGCACGGTCTATGCCAACCTCGGTTCCAAAGTCACGGTCGTCGAATTGCTCGATGGACTGCTGATGGGAGCCGATCGCGACCTGGTGCGGCCGCTGCATAAGCGCTTGGAAGTGTTGTTCGGCAAGCGCATCTATCTCAACACCAAAGTCGGCTCGATGGCCGAAGTCGACAACCAGGTCGAAGTCACCTTCGAAGGCCCGGGCAAGTACGGTCACGAGCGGTTTGATCGGGTGCTGGTCAGCGTCGGCCGGCGTCCGGTCACCGCGGGACTCGGTCTCGAAAACACGCAAGTCAAACTCGACAAACGCGGCTTCGCCATCTGCGACGCTCAGCAGCGCACCGATGATCCGCATATTTTCGCCATCGGCGACGTGGCCGGCGAACCGATGCTGGCTCACAAAGCGTCGCACGAAGCCAAAGTGGCCGTCGAAGTGATCTTGGGCGAGCCGGCCGTGTTCGAGAAAGCGGCCATCCCGGCCGTCGTCTTCACCGATCCCGAAATCGCTTGGGCCGGCTTAACCGAAGAGCAAGCCAAGAAAGAAGGCCGGCAGGTCGAGGTCGAAACGTACCCGTGGAAAGCCAGCGGCCGCGCTCAGGCGCTCGGTCGCGCCGAAGGTTTTACCAAGTGGCTGATCGATCCCGAATCGCAGCGCGTGCTCGGCTGCGGAATCGTCGGCGCCGGCGCCGGCGAACTGATCGCCGCCTCGGTGCTGGCGATCGAGATGGGCTGCGAAGTGCGCGACATCACCGAATCGATCCACCCGCACCCGACGCTCAGCGAGACGCTGATGAACGCCGGTGAAGTGCACTTCGGTACTGCCACCGAGATCTACAAACCCAAACGCCGCAGCGCCCCGGCAGAAT
>JBQCEI010000546.1:0-11594 GCA_051960375.1 Aureliella sp.
GCGATAATCGGCGCGCATCACCAGAAAGTCGTATTTGATGGTGAGCACGATCAGAGCCCAGAAGATCAGGCTCAAGCCGCCGAGCAATTCGTTGGGAGTGAGCAAGTTGCCGCCTCGCTCCATCAGCGCTGCCATCTCCGCTTCGGAGCCCGGCGCATGCTTGAGGCGAATCGTCTCGCGCGTGATCTCCATCACGGTATAGAGCACCGACGTTCCGATGTCGCCGTAAACGGTTCCGGCGGCTTCGCGAATGCGCACCCACAAGCTCTTGGGGGGATGGTGGAGCGCTGGCGGCGAATCAGCAGCGTCGGCGACCCGGCCCTGGCCCCCTTCGCTCTCTTGTTGGTTCATGTCCACTCACTGAATAACTGGCTGGGATCTCGTTTGCTGGTGGTCACTTGATGGAGCCGCGGGACATCGATCGCTGCTGGAAATTATCGCCATTGGCCAGTTGCTAACAAGTAGTGCTCGCTGCATTGGGGGGAGGAACAGCCGTTTAACGCAGAGACGCAGTGAGGACACAGAGAACGCAGAGGAACAGACAAAAGACTGGATATAAATGCCGAAACGGGAGGTGATGGTTGTAACACCATCGCCTCCCGTCTCGGACTTTCCCCCTGCCCTCGTTCACAGCTAACGCTGTACGCTTGAATATCCGTTGAGTGGTTTAGCGAGCCTGCATGTTGCCCCACTGCGGCGAACCGGCGGCGGTGCCGCGGGGAGCCGAGTCGTAGGCGGTCGACCGGATGGCCGCTCGCTGGCTGGCTCGTTGGTCGGCTCGCTCGCCGGTGCCGCTGGCGGTGACGACCGGAGCGGGCTGGCTGTTGCTGGTCACTCGCATCGAGCTGTTGCCACGCTGCGGGGCACCAGCTCGAGGAGCTTCACCGGCCGGTTCATTGTGGAGTTCTTCGAGGTCCGGGAACTCTTGGCGAGGCTGCGGTTGGGGCTGAGCTTCCGGAGCGGCCGGAGTCGGTTCGCCAGCACGCTTGGGGAAGTCACCGCCGGTCGGCTGGTTGCCTTCGGTCAGCATGCCGCTTTCGACCGGTCCGCGGCTGACCACTGCCGGGCGAGTGTAACCGTAGTCGAAGTAGTGACCGGCAGCGCGTTGCTTGGCCAGTTCTTCAGCATCCCAGTAAGCCTTGGCCGACCAGGGGCCTTCTTCCAGAGCGATCGAATCGAGATCCAGCAGCGAACCTTTCCAGTAGTGAATGCTGATGATCGATTTGTTGTATTCGCAAATCGCTTGATAGTAGGTGCGCTGAGCGAACGCGCGGCGTTCTTCGGCTCGCAACACGGCGTCGAGCAACTGCGGCAGTTCGCCGGCGTTCTTCTCGATCTTGTCGCGATAGACCTTGATCTCATCGGCGTTGGCTGCCCACTGATCGCGAGCGACGCGGATCTGTTCGTACGTCGAATCCATGTTGCGCCAGGCGGCGGTCATACGGTCGACCAGAGCCATTTCCTTGTCTTGCAATTCGGCGTGCGCCTTGGCCAGGGCCAGCTTGCGGTTTTGAATACCCGCCAGGGCTCGGCGAGCACCGAACGGCGTCGGAGTGAATTCCAGTCGTGCACCGACTTCTTGGAAGTTGCCGTCGGTGAGCGATTCAATTGCGCTCGAGCCCGGTGCCGGGAACTGCAGCCCCGTGCCGTGCGTCTTGCCCAGTACGTCGCCGACGCCGACCCAGCGATAGATGCCGGTCACATCGAGCTGCGGCAGCAGCTGGTTCTTGGCCGAGGCGAGTTCCAGTTCGATGCTCTTGATGAACCACTTCTGCTTGCGGAGTTCGACGTTGCGAACCAGCCCTTCAGCCAGCACATCGTTCCAATCGAAGTCGATGCGAGCTTCCGACGGCAGGTCGCTCGGGCGGATCAGCCGCGAGTCGGTCGCCGACCAGCCAATCTTCTCACGCAACGTCTGCTCGCGTCCGTAAAGACCGCGAGGATCGTTGCCGGGAACCGACGAGCCGTGCTTGGCGGCGAGCAACTGGTTGAGGAAGCTGTTGTACAGAGCGCGAGCTTGAGCTTCGGCTTCGGGCGGTCCGCCGGCGCGAGCTCGGGCTCCAGCCACGCGCCATAGGTCGGCGGCCGTTTCAAGCGACGCTTGAGCCGATTCGACCAGGCGATAACCGCAGTACAGATCCCAGTAAGCGTCCTCGACCGCTTTGACCAGGTTGCGGACGTTGGCTTCGAATTCGTGCAGCGAGATGTCTTCGTTGATGCGAGCCAGCACGACCGGGATGCGGTTGATCATCGTGCCACGACCGCGCATCAATGGATGCGTGACCTGCATTTCGATCGCTTGCGTGTAATCGCTGGGCACCGCACGACCGATGCCCAGGCCGACGTTGTTGTAGGAGTAAACGGTCGTCGAACGCAACGTGGCGACACCACCGGTAGCCATCTTCTTGGAGATCGCCGACTGGTAGTTGGCGTCGACCGCTTGGAAGAGCTGAGGATTGAAGATGTTGTTGGGACCGACGTTGCGCGGGCGGTCGGTCGTGTTGTAACCGAAGAGGCTCGAGTACTGAGCATCGAAGTCGCTGAGGGCATCTTCGACACCGCCGACTTGGTTCGAGCGATACGCGCCGCGGAACGGGACGCGGTTGCCTTGGTTATCGATCTGCAGCGGCTGAGTGCTGGCGATCGAGGAAACCAGAGCCGCATCGTAGACGCTCGGGAGCTGGCCGGGTTGGGCGCTCAGCAGCAGGGCCGAAACGCTGCCGGTCTGATCGTTCGAGCCGGTGGCGACCCGCAGAATCTTGGAGTTCTGCAGAGCCATCGAGATGCAGTCTTCCAGCGTCAGATCGACGTACTGCTCTTCGGCATTGGCCGGTCCCAGCGGCTTGTGGGCCTGGCTGGCTTCGGGCAGCGACTCGACTTGGACATCGGCGTACTCGATCGAGAGCGCCTGGTCGAGATAGTGGGCCATGGCATCGTCTTTGGCAATGAAGAACGGCTGCGTTGGCGCACAACCGGTAAACAGTACCAAAGCGAGTTGGACATAGGCCGCGACGCGGAAAAGTAATCGACTCATGTAAGCCCGGTTCCCTGCCAAGTCGGTCGGTTCACGGAGGCCTCTTCCCGCGCCAGCGCTACCCTCCAAGGATGCGCTGGCCGTGCGGCAAGTACCCTAGCCCGTGACGACAGATGCTTGTTTGTGAGAACCCCCCTTGTCGTCCGGCGTCATGCTAGCAAGCCGAGGCTTTCTCGCCTGACACCGTTCGACACTTGAGTTATCGACAGGGGTGGCCGCAAACTTTCGGCATTCGTCACAAATTGCCAAGAAAGTGGCGAATTGCAGAATTCGCTGGGATTTGAGTCATGTTTGCGAGGAAAGTTTTTACCGCGGAGGCGCAGAGAGCGCGGAGGAAACTCGGCGCTCTTCACCTCTCCGCGAAGCGACAATGCTTTGCTAAGCCGCATAAGATCCGTTACTATGCTGCCCTAGTTCGTATAGCGGGCGATCAATGTGGCACGACACATCGCGCCTGTGTATGCTAGCAGCCACCTCGAGGTAGCCCGACGCAAAGCTATCTCGATCTTCTGCACATCTTCTTGCAAGGACCCTCGCACTTATCATGACAGCTGTCACTAACACCGGGATTGTTCCCAATGCATTCCGCCTGCTAGTGGGTGGGTTCCTCGCCATTCTGGCTGCAGGGGTGGGCTTTGCCATCCGCGGCGGGATTCTGGATAACTGGGCGAGCGATTTCAACTTCACGTCGACCGAGCTCGGTTTGATCAACGGAGCTGGTTTCACCGGCTTTTGTTTTGGCATCATTATCGGCGGCATTGTGGTCGACAAAATCGGCTACGGCAAACTGGTCTTTACCGCCTTCGGATTGCACATCCTCTCGGCCTTGGTCGCCTTCGGCGCGACCGAAGGCATGTCGACTTCGGTCGCCTTCAATTATCTATTCATTGGCACCTTCTTGTTCGCCCTGGCCAACGGCACGCTTGAGGCCGTGGCCAATCCGCTCGTCGCCACGCTCTTCCCGAACAACCGCACGCACTACTTGAACATCCTGCACGCCTCGTGGCCGCTCGGTCTGGTTATTGGAAGCATGGCCGGGTGGATCCTCGAAGATCAATTCGGCGTGCACTGGAAATATCAGCTGGCGCTGTTCCTGATTCCGACGGTGATCTACGGTTTGATGTTCTTGGGGCAGAAGTATCCCAAGAGCGAAGCGTCGGCCAAGGGACTTACGCTCGGCGAGATGTTCCAGGACGTCGGCGTCGGCGGGGCTGCGGTGATTGGCCTGTTCGTTGGTCTGTTCGTCAACAGCGCCCTCGGCCCGTTGTTGACCGGTTTGACCGGCAACGAGTTCTTCGCCAGCACCCTGTGGATGTATACGTCGGTGGCCGTCGGAGTCATTGTTTGGCTCGGGTTCAGCGGTCTGGCCAAGTGGTCGCTGGGGGCCGGCTTGCTGCTGGTGCTCTTCTTGACGCATGTGTTGGTCGGTGCTGTTGAGCTTGGTACAGATGGTTGGATTCAGAACATCACCGGCAACATCCTCAGTTCGCAGGAGGGCAAGATCCTCTTCGCCTTTACGTCGATGACGATGTTCGTGCTTCGTTTCTGTGCCGACTTCATCGAGAAACGTCTGAAGTTCAGCCCGGTGATGATCCTGTTGGCTTGCTCGGTTCTCGCATTTTTCGGTTTGAATCTTGTCAGCGGGATTACTTCGTTCGCCGGTGCTCTCATGGCGCTGACGATCTATGGCATCGGCAAGACTTTCTTCTGGCCGACGATGTTGGCTGTCGCATCGGACCGCTTTCCGCGCACCGGCGCCGTAGCCATCTCGATTATGGGCGGCCTGGGCATGATGAGCGCCGGCTTGCTAGGATCGGTCGGGCTGGGATATGCCAAAGACCGCTACGCTGGTGAATCGCTCGGCCAGACCGATCCGGCTGTGTACGAGCAATACAAAGCGGAAAAGCCGAGCTCGTTCTTGATCTTTGGCCCGTCATATGGTCTTGACGGGGCCAAGCTAGCGGCAGTCAACGAAAAGCTGAAAGCTATTCGAACTGATATCGCCGAGAAAGGTGGCGATGTTCGCTCTGCTCCGGAGCAGCTAGGCGAAACGGATCGCAAAGTGTATGAAGCGAGCATCCAGGGCGATCGCAAAACGTTGCGAGCCGACTCGTTCATCCCTCTGACCATGGCCTGCATCTACCTGTGCATGCTGCTGTACTTTGCCTCCAAGGGTGGTTACAAGCGAGTGAGCATCGAAGAGGAAGAGACGCCGGCCGTAGCCGCGTAAGGGGACGGCGTGTTCGAGCGCGGCCCAATCGCTATCCATCCGGCCACTCTGGCCGATGACGAATTGCTCGCGGCGTGTGAAGTGCGTTTCACACGCCGCAGCGGCCCGGGCGGCCAACACCGCAACAAAGTCGAAACGGCCGCCGTTCTGAAGCATCTGCCGACTGGGGTTGTTGCCGAAGCGGGCGAGGAGCGAAGCCAAGCCGAGAACCGACGCGTGGCTCTCTTTCGCCTGCGATTGCGACTGGCCGTCGAAGTCCGCTCGGAGCCGCGTGCCGACGGCGCGAGCTTAGCTCCGAGTCCGCTTTGGCAATCGAGACGCAAAGGCACGCGCATCGCCGTCGCCAGCGACCACCGTGATTTTCCAAGCCTGCTTGCCGAAGCGCTCGACGCGCTGGCGCTTCACGGTTATCAGCCCGCTGCCGCAGCCGAGCAGCTCGGCGTGACTTCTTCGCAGCTGATCGGGCTGCTACGCCAACACCCGCCGGCCCTAGCCACTCTCAACACCCACCGCGCCACCATCGGCAAACCGCCCCTGAAATAAAAAGTTGCCAGCCCAACGTGGGACGGCAGTCCTCTGCCGTTAGCACCCGGCAAGCCGGCCGACTGTGCCCGTCTAGCTCTTCTTCTCTTCGGCCGCTTCGCGGCCTTGTTGAGATATAGGTGAAGGCCAACCTGTTTGCCAGGTTCGGCACATCAGAGGCCTGATGTGCTACGTTCGGCTGGCCAATTGTAGTGCTGCCGCAAAACACATCGGCCGTGCCATACGAGGCAGCGAGAAAGGATGGCGGCCCAATGTGGGACGGCAGTCCTCTGCCGTCAGCATCCGGCAAGTCGGCCGACTGTGCCCGTCTAGCTCTTCGGTTTTCTCTTTGGACTGCTTCGCAGCGAAGGAAGAGGATGTAGGTGCGCGCAGAGCGGCTTGCCGGGTGCTTGACGGCATGGGACTGCCGTCCCACAGTTCGGCTAGACTCCTTTTGCGCAGCCCACTATGGCATCTGCCAATCGTCTCCGCGCTCTCTGCGTCCTCCGCGGTAAAGCTGCTTCACCGCGCCTGAGCCGCCGCCTGCATCAGCTTGAGCTGAGCTTCCGCGACGAGCGGCCGAAACTGCCCGAGCTCGACCGCGTTGTTGCCTTGCTCGTGTTTGCGGAACAGCAGCAGGTAAGTCTCGTTCTGCGGCCGATGCATGTCGAAGAACAATCGCTCGCTCTCGGCGGCCAGCCGATACAGCTGTTGCTCATGCGAGCGCGACTCGACGCTGGCCGCTCGCGCCGTGGCGAACAAGGCATCGGCCGTGCGGCCCGACCAATCGCGGTATCCGGCTGCGCTCAAATAAGTGCCCGATTCGAACATGCTGGTCTTCACCGCAGGCAGCTTGATCAGCGGCAACTGATGGTCCACGGCCACTCGCCGTAGCATGTCGACGAGCATTTCCATCCGCTGGTCGTAACCTTGACAGAGTTCTCGGTAAGTTGGCTTGGCCGCTGAGCCTTCCACGTCATCGACCAGCGCCGGCGGCAGGCACAATACCGACCGCCGGCCATCTTCGGATAGCGCCGCAAGCAATTCGCGCAGGGCCTGCTCGAACGCAGCCACCCGCTTTTCATCGGTGCTGCCATCGAGCAGTTCGCTCATGCCGTAGGCGATCACCACGACGCTGGCTCCCGACATGCGGAGGTCGTGCAAGCGCCGCGTCTTGCCGTCTTGCGGCGAGCCGAACACGGCTTGCGCGCGGCCGGTGTAATCGTCGCCGCTCCAGCCGAGGTTGACAAAGGTCAGTCCCGCCAGCGGCGCTCGCAGCAGCATCTCGGTTTCCAAGGCGCCGGTCTCGGCAGCTCGTTCGACCAGCGTTCCACCGAGCCAGGCGACGCGATCGCCTGCGTGCAACCATTCGGGCAGCCGCCCGGCCTGCGCGTCGATCATTTCCTGCGGCACGTCGCCGAGGTAATTGACCGTCACGAAATACGCTCCACGCCTGGTGCCATCTTCGCCGATCAGCTCCGCGCGGAGTTTCGTTTCGCCGGGTTCGAGCCGCACCGTTAGCGGAGCGAGCACCACCGATGGTTCGACGGCCAGCTCGACGACCTTGCCGCCGATCTCGATGCGAGCCCGCGTGCAGTTCAGCGGAGCGGGTTCGGCGAGCGGGCGGCGCGAGAGCAGAAACTGATAAGCTCCGGGCCGAACAACTTCGACTGCCCAAAAACCATCGCTCACCGGATCCTTTTTGACGATCGCCTGGTTCCAGGGGGGCTGCTCGTCGCTGTGCCAATCGTGGGACGTCAATCGCACTTGCTCGGCCTTCGGATCGCCGAGCACGATCGACGAGTAGCGGCTCGGATCGATGGCGACATCGTTCCACCATTTCTCGTAAGCCGCACGTAAGCGATCGATCGTTTCCTGGTTCTGGTCAGCGTTCAGCGGATGTTGCTCGCCTGGATCGGACTGCATGTCGTAAAGTTCCTCGCCATCGACCAGTCGCCAGCGATCGGTCATGACGGCGCTCTTCTTCCACTTGACCGGTTCATCGATGCGATGCGACTGCACGACCAGCGTGCGCTCGTCCCACGGCTTGTCTCCCTTGACGTAGTCGACCAGCTCGCGTCCGTCGAGTTTCGAAACCGGCTGGGTATCCAAAGCGCACAGTCGTGCGAGCGTCGGCATCAGATCGACGTGCGCGGTCAGCCTGTCGAACTCCTGATTCGTCGGCAGCTCTTCGGCATAGCGAATGAAGCACGGCACGCGATGTCCGCCTTCGTAGGGACTTCCCTTGGTGCCTCGCATGCCGGCGTTGAAACCTTGAGCGGGGCGTTTTTTCTGCGCGGGAACATAACCGGCAGCGGTGCCGTTGTCGGTCATGAAGATGACGATCGTGTTCCGGGCGATCCCCTGCTCGTCCAGCAGCGCGAGCAGCTTGGCCAAGTTGTCGTCGATGTTGGTGATCATGCCATAGAAGTTGGCTCGCGGTTCGGGGATCCCTTTATCGACGTACGGCTTCTTGTATTCCTCGGGCACGTTGTACGGCCCGTGAGGTGCGTTGGTTGCCAAATAGCAGAAGAACGGCTGGTCGGGCGAGGCTTTGATGAAATCTTTGGCTGCCTGAAAGAACACGTCGGTGCAGTAGCCGCGCACCGGTTGCAGTTTGTTGCCCGACCAATAGACGTCGTCAAAGTAATCGTTGCCCCAGACGTCGGGCAGTTGCCCTACGCCGCCGCCGCCATGGTGCAGCGTCACATCAAAGCCGCGATCCTGCGGACGATACGGATAGTTGTCCCCCAAGTGCCACTTGCCGAACATTCCCGTGCGATAGCCGGCCTTTTGGAACAGCTGGGGAAGCGTCACGGCGTCTTTGCCCAGAATGCTTCTGCCCATGATCGTGTGCCACACGCCGTTCCGCTCCGGGAACTGGCCCGACATCAGCGCCGCTCGCGTTTCGGCGCAAGTCGGTTGCACGTGGAAATTGGTCAGCCGCAAACTGCCGCGTGCCAAAGCGTCGATCGTCGGCGTTTGGATTTCCTGGTTGCCGTTGAAGCCGATGTCGCCATAGCCTTGATCGTCGGTGATCACGACCAGGACATTGGGATGGCGATCCGCCGCCAAGCCATTCGAGCACGCGCCGCCGATCGACAAAGCGGCCAGCAGTTGGCAGAACGATGCAACCAGCCAGCGCGAGCTAGAGATGTGAGTTGTCATGGGAGTGTTTTTTTAGAAGCCCTGCAAGGAAGGCCGGCTGAGACGCCCGTCTCGCGTTGACGATGTCGGCGCCCGGCACAGCCCGGTTCAGAAGATTCACCGCCGATTGTAGTCCACGGGATTGCTGGTCTGGAGAGGGCGTGTGGGTATTGTGGGCGCGGTCGTTTTCATCGTTACAGGGCCAAAGGCCCGCAATTCCTTAGCCCAGCCCGGCGGGCTGGGATACTGCGAGCGCAAGGAACCAGCCCGCTGGGCTGGGCTAAGGGATTGCCGGACCTTTGGTCCTCAAGAAAGGGGCTAGCGCCCTCACTCTCCTCCTGAACGCTGCATTCCTCACGACCCTCATCAACGGACTGCGCGAATGTCTTTCTACCAACCAGAAGCGCCAGATCCGGTGGACTCTGAGCGATTCG
Source organism: Aureliella sp. (assembly GCA_051960375.1). Taxonomy (GTDB): domain Bacteria; phylum Planctomycetota; class Planctomycetia; order Pirellulales; family Pirellulaceae; genus Aureliella. The sequence continues at coordinate 9,368 of JBQCEI010000546.1, forward strand.
ACGTACGCTTTCATGTCCCCGAGTAGAAAAGGTCACCGGCGGTCGTTATCCGCGCCGGAACCCGCGTATGTGAACGTCGGCATCCCCTCCCACGCTCCAAAGTCGCAATTATATCCATGTCCCTCAGTAAGCTCAGTACAGCTGCGATCTTGGTTGTCGCTGTATGCCAGACAGCGTTAGCGCAGTCGACGGCTCCCTCGCCGTCGCCTGGCTTTTCGCCCGACGGCATACTGCGCCCCTGGAAAGAAGCGGATGCTGCCACGGCTGAAACGGGCTTGCTCAGCAAACTGTTGGTGAAAGTTGGCGACACGGTGACCGCTGGTCAGCCGATCGCCGAACTGGATTGTCAAGCGATTCAAATTCAGCTCGAGACCGCTCGCGCTCAAGCCTCTGCCGAAGGACGCGTGATGACGGCCGAGGCGGAAGTGACTTTCTACAAACGCAAGCTGGAACTCCTTTCAGCCATGCGCCACAAGAGCCAGGCCAACGAGTTGGAAGAAGAACGGGGTCGCGCCGATCTGCGGATGGCCGAGGGCCGTCTGCAAGGCGAACTGGATGATCGCCGCGTTTTGCAACTGCAAGTCGCGCGTCTGGAAGAACAGCTCAGCGAACGCGTCATCCGTGCACCCATCTCGGGCGTCGTGGTGAAACTGCACAAAGAAGTCGGCGAGTTCGTCGCGGCTAACACGCCGCAAGTTGCGCGGATCGCCGACGTCTCACGCTTCAAAGCCATGTTCTATCTGACCGACCAGGAAGTTCGCGAACTGCCGCACGATAAACGTATCCGCGTCCGGTTGTCCAACGGCCAGGCCGTCAATGCAACGTTCGACTACGTCCTGCCCTACGCCAACGACGAGAGCGGCTTGATCGAAATGCAAGTCCTCATCGATAACCCGAAGAAGGATGTGCTGGGATCCCGCTGCCAGTTGATCACGCCCGGTTCGTCGACCTAGCCGCATCCAATCTCTCCGGTGCCGCTCCGCCCGAAACATCCGTTGAATGAATCCAGCCGGCACGCAGCAAGCGTCCGGTTTCTTGCCGCGAACCGCGGGCTAACGCCCTGCGGCTGATTGTGAATAGAAGCCCATACCGTGAACGCAAGACCGCTGCCTATCGCTGATGTCGCAATCCAGGCCACTGACCTGTGTGGCTATATGGATCGACTGGCTGCGCTGGTCGATGCGAGCCAAGAGGGCGGCGCGCCCGGTGCTCCGGCCGGCACCGCGCCGGAGCGCTTCGTCGACTGGAATCTGCTCAACCCCGACGGCACGCCCGAGTCGCTGTATGTGTTGTTGCAGTCGATCAGTCATCGTCTGCGGGCCTCCGTGTTCTTGGGGCACCTCAGCCGAGCTGGGCACGCCAAACATATCTACTGCAGCGATCACGCCTGGAGCAGCTTGAAACGCAAACCGCTGTGGCTGCGCAACATGGTCGTCGAGGCGGCTCATAGCCCGCGGAGCATCGGTTCAACGCAAGCTTTCGGCACGCTGACCGCGGTGATGGTTCAGGCCAATCGCGAACTGGGAAGCGGCGCGGTGCTCGGACTCGGTCTGACGCTGGGACTGGGGCAACCGAAGTTCGGTTGCGTTTTGGCTTTCCACGACACGCTCGAGCTTGAACAAGCCGAAGACCTGGCGACCGTCGGCAGCCGACTTGGTAGAGAGCTCGAACCGTGGCTCCGGTGTTGGCACCATAATTACAGCGCTCGGTTGTGGATGAACCGCTGCATGCGGCTGGTCAATCTGCTGCGAGCCAATCCGAAACGCATTGCGCTGGGCTTTTTGTGCGTCTCGCTCTTGTTATGCGTGCCGCTGCCCTACTGGCCCAAGCGCGCCTGCGTGATCGAGCCCACCGTGCGGCAATACGTTTCCAGTCCGATGGATGGTCGCGTGCTTCAGTCGCTCGTCAAGCCGGGCGAGATGGTTGCCAAGGGACAAGTGCTCGCGCGGCTGGACGATGAACAGCTGCGGTGGGACCTCGCCTCGGCTCAAGCCGAGTACGAAGCGACCGCTAAGAAGCGCGACATCGGACTGGCCAGCAAGTCGTCGGGCAACATGCGCGTGGCGCAGCTCGAACTCGAGCAGATCGCACTTCGCATCGAATCGATCAAGGCGAACCTCGAACGGTTGACCGTGCGCAGCCCGATCGACGGCATTGTTCTGCAAGGCGAATGGTATCGCAGCCAAGGCGCTCCGGTCACTCGCGGCGATACGCTGTTCGAAGTGGC